>NZ_NQYG01000099.1:0-14217 GCF_002878485.1 Pseudomonas sp. AD21 | reverse complement strand
AGGTACTCGGTGTCGAACAAGTCGGGCGGCATGACAACTTCTTCGAACTCGGTGGGCACTCGTTGCTGGCAGTGCGGCTGGTCAATCTGATGCAACGGACCGGGCTGACACTGTCGTTGGCCGAGCTGTTCCAGCATCCGAGCGTCGAATCTGCCGCCGCGCTGCTCAGTCTGGGCGAGGCGGGCGGGCAGGCGGACGGGCTGGTCGTGGTGCGTGCCGGGGAGCACGGTACGCCGCTGTTCCTGATGCATGAGTTCAGCGGTCGCGACGTGTATTTCCCGACGCTGGCCCAGCACATCGGCGGCGAGTTCCCGATCTACGGTCTGCCCGGCGTGACGCTGGGGCAAGCGCAATTGCGCACGATCGAGTGCATGGCGCAGCGCATGGTCGGGATCATCCGCGCGGTGCAGCCGCACGGGCCGTATCGACTGGCGGGATGGTCATTTGGCGGGGTGCTGGCGCATGAGGTCGCGCAGCAATTGCTTGGCCTCGATGAGCCGGTGGAGTTCATCGGCATGCTCGACAGCTATGCGCCCAATCCGCTGGCCCAGGACAAGGCGATGTGGAGCGGTGAAGGGCTGGACAAGCGCCAGTTGCTCGGCCATTGCCGTGGGCGTTCGATGATGCTCGGCGCTGAAGGCGAGGCGGCGCTGGCGGCTGTGCAGGCGCTGGAAGCACAAATCGAACAGCTGGACTTCACTGCGCTGTTCCAGCGTTGCCAGGCGCAGCAACTGACCGACCCGGAACTGGCGAGCGTCAGCGCGGCGGATGCCTGGCACTACTTCGATCGCGAAGCGGCGCATCGGCTGGCGCTGGCGCATTACCGGGTCAGCCCGGCGAGTCAGACGATCCACCTGTTCCGCGCTCAGGAGCTGATGGACGGACAGCCCCTGCCGAGCCCGACCCGTGGCTGGGAAGAGCGTTTCGACACCGGGTTGCTGCGCTGCATCGACATCCCCGGCGATCACCGGACCATGATGAAACCGCCGCACATCCAGGCCCTCGGCCAGGCGCTGACGCAGGCACTCGACGCGGTGGTCATGCCGGAGCCGGCGCCGTATCAACCGCTGCTGACGATCCAGACCGGGCACGCCGGGCATGCGCCGATTTTCTGTGTGCCGGGGGCGGGTGACAGTGTCACCGGGTTCATCCACCTGACCGAGGCGATCGGCCCGGAATGGCCGATCATCGGCCTGCAACCCCGGGGGCTGGACGGCGTCAGTGTGCCGCACAGCGAAGTCGAAGCGGCTGCGGCGTTCTACCTGCAAGCCATCGAGCAGATCTACCCGCAAGGGCCGGTGCACCTGATCGGCCATTCGTTCGGCGGCTGGGTGGCGCATGCGATGGCGGCGCAGTTGCAACAAGCCGGACGTGAAGTGGCTTCGCTGACGCTGATCGACAGCGAGGCGCCGGGTGGCGACGGTACGGCGGGTAAACCGTACACGGCCACGGCCGCGCTGCAACGGCTGATCGACACCCTGCAGTTGTCCTGCGGAAAATCGCTGGGGATCGATCCTGCGATGTTCGCCAACGCCGATGACACCACGCAATTGCGCCTGCTGCACGAAGGCATGGTGCGCGCCGGGGTGTTGTCGGAGCGTGCGGCGCCCGACGCGATGCACGGCCCGGTGCGCACCTTCGCCACGGCACTGCGCACGGTCTATCAGCCGCGTCTGGCCTATACCGGGCCGGTGCGGCTGGTGCTGGTCGATGATCCGACGCTGGACGAGTGGGGCAATCAGCGCGAGCAGGCGGCGATGCTCGAAGGCTGGCAGCGTCGGGTCGACGATCTGGCGGTGTGGTATGGGCCGGGCAACCACTTCACGATTCTCAAGGCGCCCAACGTCTTCAGTTTCGCGGCGTGGTGGCACGACGGTCTGTCGGTAGCGGTCGGCCCAGTGCTGTCCTGAGTAGTGTTTTTCTATCAAGACCCGGCCGCTGGCCGGGTCCATCCCTGAACGGACTTGTGGTTATTTATGGAAAAGTCGAAGTTGCGCAAAGTCGGTATGGGGTTGGCGTTGGCGGCGGTGGCCGGGTTGGTGCTGTACACGGTGCAGGCACCCGCCGAAGCACCGAAATACCAGACCGCGCCGGTCGAGCGCACGGACATCGAAAACACCGTGCTCGCCACCGGTTTGCTGGAGGGCATCAAGCAGGTGGACGTCGGCGCGCAGGTGTCGGGGCAGTTGAAGTCGCTCAAGGTCAAGGTCGGCGACAAGGTGAAGAAGGGCCAGTGGCTGGCGGAAATTGACCCGCTGGTGCTGCAGAACACCCTGCGCCAGGCCCAGGTCGATGAGGAAAACCTGCAGGCGCAAAAGCGCGCGACGCAGGCTCAGCTCAGACAGACCAAGGCGATTTACGAGCGTTATCAGAACCTGCAGGAAGACGCGTCGATCTCGCGTCAGGATTTCGAAACCGCGCAATCGGACTACGAAGTGCAACAGGCCAATCTGTTGTCGCTGGATGCGCAGATCAAGAGCGCACACATCCAGATCGACACCGCCAAGGTTAACCTCGCGTATACGCGGATCGTTGCGCCGATCGATGGCGACGTGGTCGGCATTGTCACTCAGGAAGGCCAGACCGTGATCGCTAACCAGTTGGCGCCGATCCTGCTGAAACTGGCGGACCTGGACACCATGACCATCAAGGCCCAGGTGTCGGAAGCCGATGTGATTCACATCGCGCCGGGGCAGGCGGTGTATTTCACCATTCTCGGCGAGGACAAACGCTATTACGGCAAGCTGCGCGGCACTGAACCGGCACCGCAGAACTTCCTCGAAACGCCACCCGCCGGTACGCCGAAACAAAACAGTGCGGTGTTCTACAACGCGCTGTTTGAGGTGCCCAACCCCGACCACCGCTTGCGCATCTCGATGACTGCGCAGGTGCGCATCGTCCTCGACACCGCGCAATCGGTGCTGACCGTGCCGGTGGCGGCGCTCGGGCCGCGCAACGCCGACGGCAGCTTTACGGTGCGGGTCCTGGACGGCAAGGGCCAGGCGCAGTCGCGCAACGTGCAGACCGGGATCAACAACAACGTCAAGGTGCAGATCAATCAGGGCCTGAGTGAAGGCGACCGCGTGGTGATCGGCGATCCGTTGCCCGCCGTGGCGGGGGCTTGAGCATGACGCAACCGCTGCTGCAACTGACCGGCATCACCCGCAGTTTCACCGCTGGCGATCGCGAGTTTCTGGCGCTGAAGAACATCAACCTGACGATCGAAGCCGGAGAAATGGTGGCGATTATCGGCGCGTCCGGCTCCGGCAAATCGACCTTGATGAACATCCTCGGTTGTCTCGATTACGCCACCGCCGGCAGCTACAAGATCAACGGTCAGGAGACCCGCGACCTCGACGATCAGGCGCTGGCCGAGCTGCGCCGCGATTACTTCGGCTTCATCTTCCAGCGCTATCACTTGCTGCCGCACCTGAGCGCGATGCACAACGTCGAGATGCCGGCGATCTACGCCGGCACGCCAGCGCCGCAGCGTCACGCCCGGGCCCGGGAGTTGCTGGCGCGGCTGGGGCTGGAGGGGCACCTGACCCACCGTCCGAGCCAGCTCTCCGGCGGGCAACAACAACGGGTGAGTATCGCCCGGGCCTTGATGAACGGCGGTGAAGTGATCCTTGCCGACGAGCCCACCGGCGCCCTCGACACCGCCAGCGGCAAGGAAGTAATGCGCATCCTGCTGGAGCTGCACGCGGCCGGGCACACGGTGATTCTGGTGACCCACGACCCGAAAGTCGCGGCCAACGCCGAACGCATCATCGAAGTCAGCGACGGCGAAATCCTCAGCGACCACCTCAACGTGCGCGACTGCGGGCAACTGTCGAGCGAAGAGGACGTCGCGCCGAAACCACCGGCGACCCGCCGGCTGGTGGCCAGCCTGGGTTTGTTCAAAGAGGCGTTCAATATGGCCTGGGTGGCACTGGTGTCGCACCGCATGCGCACCTTGCTGACCATGCTCGGGATCGTCATCGGCATCACCTCGGTGGTGTCGATCTCGGCGATCGGCGAGGGCGCCAAACGCTACGTGCTCAAGGACATTTCGGCGATCGGCAGCAACACCATCGATATCTATTCCGGCACCAGTTTCGGCGACAAGCGCGCGGCCTCGATCGAGACGCTGGTGCCGGCGGACGTCACCGCGCTGAATCAGCTGTATTACGTCGACAGCGCCACCCCGGTGGTCGGCCGCAGCATGCTGCTGCGTTATCGCAACATCGACCTTGATGCGCAGATCAACGGTGTCAGCGACCAGTATTTTCAGGTGCGCGGGATCAAGCTGGAGGCGGGCATCACCTTCAGCGAAAACGACGCCCGGCGTCAGGCGCAGGTGGTGGTGATCGACTACAACACCCGACATCGGTTGTTTGCCGAGGGCGTTGATCCGCTGGGCCAGGTAATCCTGATCGGCAACCTGCCGTGCACGGTGATCGGGGTCGCGGCGCAGAACAAGAACCTGTTTGCCTCGGGCAAGACCCTCAACGTCTGGGTGCCTTACGAAACCGCCGCCGGCCGTCTGCTGGGCCAACGTTTCCTCGACAGCATCAGCGTGCGGATGAAGGACGGTCAGTCGAGCAAAGTGGTGGAGGAACACGTCAACCAGTTGATGCTGCAGCGCCATGGCATCAAGGACTTCTATACCAACAACCTCGACAGCGTGATGCAGACCGTGCAGAAAACCAGTCGTTCGCTGGCGCTGCTGCTGTCGTTGATCGCGGTGATTTCGCTGGTGGTCGGCGGCATCGGGGTGATGAACATCATGCTGGTGTCGGTCACCGAGCGCACGCGGGAGATCGGCATTCGCATGGCGGTCGGTGCGCGTCAGTCGGACATTCGTCAGCAGTTTCTGGTGGAGGCGGTGATGGTTTGCCTGCTCGGCGGGGCGATCGGCATTTGCTTGTCGTATGCCATCGGGCACCTGTTCTCGGTGTTCATCAAGGAATGGGAAATGGTCTTCTCGCTGGCCTCGGTGATCACCGCGGTGATCTGCTCAACCCTGATCGGTATCGTTTTCGGCTTCGTGCCGGCGCGCAACGCGTCGCGCCTGGATCCGATCGAGGCGCTGGCGCGGGACTGAATGACGCTCCAAAAAAAACCGCTGCCTGGGGAGGGCGGCGGTTTTTTTGCGTCCGGTTGCGGGCTCAGGCTGCCGTGGTGGCGTCGCTGGCGTCCTCCGGCGAATACATCCAGCGCATCAACGAATGCCGGCCGCTGATGCCCAGCTTGATCGCGGCGCGCTTGAGGTAGCTTTCTACCGTGTTGACCTTCAACTGCAACTGCTCGGCCAGCTCCGGCGCGGTGCGCCCGGCGAGCAGGCCGATGCACACCTCGGTTTCGCGATTGGACAGGCTCAGACCGAGTTGCTGCAGACGTTCGCCGAAACGCTGACGCAGGTTTTCCAGGCCCGGTTGCGTGCCGTCGGCGTTGGGCGACTGATCTTCCGCGCTGGCCCGCACCGGTTGCAGGGCATGAATGTGTTTTTCCACCATCGGCAGCAGTACCGGAGAAATATCCTGCAACAAACTTCGTTCCTGAGCCGAGAAGCGTTGCGACTGATCGTGGCGATACACCGAGATCACATAGCGGTAGCCGTCCTTGCGCCGGGTCAGGTGCAGTTGCGAGGCGTCGGTACTCGCCGGTTGTGCTTCGACCGGCTCGGCGCTGCGCACGGCACTGTGCTCGGAGAACACCGTTTCGGCCAGCTGGGCCGGGTCTTTTCCGAGGTCCGGCTGGCTGCGGTTCGCGGCGCGGCCCACCGGCTCAATGCGCATCTGGCGGATGTGCATGGCGTCCACCGCCAGTTGAGTCTGGATCAGGTCATGCAGCATCCGCGGAAAGTGCCGGCTGCCGGTGCTGGCGATGACTTTACCGATGTGGGGGAACAGGTGTGAGTTCATAAGCGTCATCCATGATTTACAGGTGAAACAATCCATTCCTGATGCTGCGCCGACCGTGTTCCTTTGGTCGATACAACGTCAGGAATTGGATCCTATCCTAGTACAACGTTTGGAAGACGGTTTAATGAAGGTGTTATTAGCTCATAACCGGCGACCATCAGGATTTCTGCAGGCAGCGCCTGCTTCTCGTGGCTCGATTGTCCCTTGTGAGTTGACAGTAAAACGCTTTTCAACGGATTTATCCGTTCAGGTCATGTCCGTAATCTGTGCCCATGTTCAACGCAACCCCAACCATCACAACCAAGAAAAGGGATTCAACCATGAGCACTGCAACCTACAACCGCCTGAACAAAGACGACGCCGTAGTCCTGCTGGTCGACCACCAGACCGGCCTGATTTCGCTGGTTCAGGACTTCTCGCCGAACGAGTTCAAGAACAACGTACTGGCGCTGGCCGACCTGGCAAAATTCTTCAACTTGCCGACCATCCTCACCACCAGTTTCGAGCAAGGCCCGAACGGCCCGCTGGTTCCGGAACTCAAGGAAATGTTCCCGGACGCGCCCTACATCGCCCGCCCAGGCCAGATCAACGCCTGGGACAACGAAGACTTCGTCAAGGCGATCAAGGCCACCGGCCGCAAGCAGATCATCATTGCCGGCGTCGTGACCGACGTCTGCGTAGCGTTCCCGACCCTGTCGGCACTGGCGGAAGGCTTCGATGTATTCGTCGTCACCGACGCCTCCGGCACCTTCAACACCACCGTCCAGCAAGCCGCCTGGAGCCGCATGACCCAGGCCGGCGCACAAATGATGAACTGGTTCTCGGTCGCCTGCGAGCTGCACCGCGACTGGCGCAACGACATCGAAGGGCTGGGCAATCTGCTGTCGCAGCGGATTCCGAACTATCGCAACCTGATGAACAGTTACTCGGCGATTACCGCAGCGCAGAAGTAAGCGTTGGTGCCAGACTGAAAGCCTGCTTTGGAGAGCAGGCTTTTGTTTTTTCGACACCCGCAGCGCTGATCATTCCCAGCGCTAAGCTAATGCAAAAAAGATATTTGTCCGGCGTTTTTAATATCGTTTAGTTTTGGTTCACAGACGAACCAAAGCATCAAACCGATAGACCTCCCGATTGCCATGACGGCACACGCTGAATCGATCACAGGCTCTTCAGGTTTGATTCACACGGGAGTGAATCATGCCGCACGCACCAGTCATCAACACGCTGCCTACTCTTGATCTTTCGCTGCTCGACGGCTCGGCGCAGCAGCGCCGGCAATTTCTCGAAGGCCTGCGCCATGCTGCTCGGGATGTCGGTTTCTTTTACCTGACCGGGCATGGCATCGACAGTGACTTGCTGGCGCAGGTCCAGGATCAGGCGCGGCAGTTTTTTGCCTTGCCGGACAGCGATAAAACTGCCGTCGGCATGATCAATTCGCCGCACTTTCGCGGTTACAACCGCGCAGCTTCCGAGATCACTCGTGGTCAGCCTGACCTGCGCGAGCAGTTCGATCTCGGTGCCGAGCGCGAGGCGTTGCCGTTGTTGGCGGGCAGTCCTTTTTGGGCGCGGTTGCAGGGGCCCAACCAATGGCCGCAGGCCCTGCCGCAACTCAAGCCGTTGCTGCTCGACTGGCAGCAGGCGATGACGCAGATGTCGCTGCGCCTGTTGCGGGCGTTTGCCGAGGCGTTGTCGCTGCCAGCCGATGCCTTTGACCGGTTGTACGGCGACAAGCCCAACGAACATATCAAGCTGATGCGCTATCCGGGGCAGGCGCGCGCGGCCAGTCATCAGGGCGTTGGCGCGCACAAGGATTCGGGTTTCCTGAGTTTTCTACTGCAAGACCAGCAGGCAGGGCTGCAAGTGGAAGTCGAGGAGGGGCGCTGGATCGATGCGTTGCCCCGCGATAACACACTGGTGGTGAACATCGGCGAGCTGCTGGAGCTGGCCACCAACGGCTATCTGCGCGCCACCGTGCATCGTGTGGTGTCGCCGCCCGAAGGCAGCGAACGCCTGTCCATCGCGTTTTTCCTCGGCGCACAACTCGACGCCGTGGTGCCGCTGTACCCGTTGCCCACCGCGCTGCTACGTGAAGCGCGTGGCCCAGCGAGTGATCCGCTCAATCCGTTGTTTCGCGATGTCGGCTGGAACTACCTCAAGGGTCGGTTGCGCTCGCATCCTGATGTCGCTCGACGCTTTTATGCCGATGCACTGATTCCCGCAGCACCGTTGCGCAAGACCGCCAACGCCTGATTCATCACTCGCTCAAGGACTACGCACATGTTGAAAAAAGCAGGTTTGACCCTGGCCGTGCTCGGCGCGCTGGTGACTTCGTTTGGCGCTCAGGCGCTGGAGCCGTTGCGGGTGGCCGCTGATCCGGTGCCCCACGCGCAGATCCTCGCCTACATTCAGAAAATCGATCCGCAGCTCAACCTCAAGGTCATCGAAATCCCCAACGGCGTGAACTCCAACGAGCTGTTGGTGCACGGTGATGTCGATGCCAATTACTTCCAGCATCTGCCGTACCTGAAATCCCAGGAGCAGGCGCTGGGGCAGCAACTGGCGGTGGCGGCCACGGTGCATATCGAGCCGCTGGGAATTTATTCGCGCCGGCACAAAAACTTCGCCGAGGTGCCAGAAAAAGGCACTGTGGCTGTACCCAACAACGTCACCAACCTGAGCCGTGCACTGTACCTGTTGCAGGACAACGGCCTGATCAAACTCAAGCCCGGTTTCAAGGATCCGGCGGCCGATCAGGCGACGCCCAAGGATATCGCCGAGAACCCGAAACAGCTGAAGATTCTTGAAATCGAATCGCCGCAGATTCCCCGGGCGCTGGACGATGTCGACCTCGCCGTGATCAACGGCAACTACGCGCTGGAAGCCGGGTTGGTGCCGGCCAGGGATGCGCTGGGGCTGGAGAAGGCCGAGCACAATCCGTATGCCAACATTCTGGTGACCACGCCGAAGTTGCTGAACGATCCGCGGATCGCGCAACTGGCCAAGGATCTGACTTCGCCGCAAGTGGCGAAATACATCACCGATAATTTCAACGGCTCGGTGATTCCAGTGGTGGATGCCAAGCCATGATCGTCGTCGAGCAGGTGAGCAAAACCTATTCGGCGGCCGCCACGCCGGCACTCGATCAGGTGTCGCTGAGCATTCCCGACGGCGCGGTCTACGGCATTCTCGGGCGTAGCGGTGCGGGCAAATCGACCCTGCTGCGTTGCCTCAACCTGCTCGAACGCCCGGACAGCGGGCGGATCCTGATCGACGGCGTGGACCTGCTGACGCTGTCGCCCAGCGAGCTGCGCCGCCAGCGTCAGCGCATCGGCATGATTTTCCAGGGCTTCAACCTGCTGCACTCGCGCACCGTGTTCGACAACATCGCCGTGCCGCTGGAGATCGCCAACGTTGGCAAACCGTGGCGTCATGTGCGGGTGCGCGAGCTGCTGGAACTGGTCGGTTTGAGTGACAAGGCGCAGGCCTTTCCCTCGCAGTTGTCCGGTGGTCAGAAACAACGGGTGGGGATTGCCCGCGCCCTGGCAGCAGAGCCGGCGTATCTGCTGTCGGACGAAGCCACCAGTGCGCTGGACCCGGAAACCACCGCGTCGATTCTCGAACTGTTGCGCGACATCAACCGGCAACTGGGCCTGACCATCGTGTTGATCACCCATGAGCTGGACGTGGTCAAGTCGATCTGTGATCACGCTGCTTCCATGGCCGACGGACGACTGGTCGAGGCCGGGCCGGTGCCGCGCTTGCTGGCGGATCCGCAGTCGCTGTTGGGCGCCTCGCTGCGTCCGACCTGTGGTCTGCCACTGGGGCACGCCGCGCCGGGGCTGAGTTTCCTCAAGCAATACGGCGTGCGGGCGGCGCAGTCATGAACCGCACAATCAACTGGGATGAAATTCTGCAACTGGTGTTCAACGCCACCGGTGAAACCTTGTACATGGTGCTGCTCGCCGGGCTGTTCACGTTGCTGATCGGTTTGCCGCTGGGGGTGTTGCTGTTTGTCAGCCGGCGCGACGGACTGTGGCCGATGCCGCGGCTGAATGCGGCGCTGGGTTCGCTGGTCAATCTGGGGCGCTCGTTGCCATTCGTGGTGATGCTGATCGCGCTGATTCCGCTGACCCGTCTGCTGGTCGGTACGACGCTGGGCAGCACGGCGGCGGTGGTGCCGATCACCATAGGCGCGTTTCCGTTTTTTGCGCGGATCGTCGAGAACGCGCTGGACGAAGTCGACCAGGGCCGGATCGAAGCGATCCTCGCCATGGGCGGCGACATCTGTCATGTGATTTTCAAGGTGCTGTTGCCCGAAGCGCTGCCGGCGCTGCTGGCGGGGATCACCCTGACGCTGGTGATGCTGATCGGTTTTTCTTCCATGGCCGGGGTGATTGGCGGTGGCGGGCTGGGCGATCTGGCGATCCGTTACGGCTATCAGCGTTTCAACAATGAAGTGATGGTCGCCACCGTGGTGGTGCTGGTCATTCTCGTGCAGGGCGTGCAAAGCCTCGGTGACCGGCTGGTGCGGTCGCTGGCCCATCGACGTTAAGGACATTTATGAGTGTGGTCGTGGCCTCCAGGCCGCTGATTGAAGTGCGTGAACTGAGCAAGAGCTTCGACTCGAATCGCGCGCTGGATCGCGTCAGCCTGCAGATTCGTCCCGCCGAAGTGGTGGCGTTGCTCGGTGCCAACGGTGCCGGCAAATCGACGCTGGTGAAGATTCTCGCCGGCAGCCAAAGTGCCGATGCCGGGGAAATTTATGTCGATGGCCAGCCTCGCCAGTTCAGCTCACCGCTGTCGGCGCGGCGAGTGGGGATTGTCGCGGTGCATCAGCAAATCAACGAGGGCATTGCGCCCGGTTTGAGCGTGGCGGAAAACCTGCTGCTCGATGAGTTGTGCAAACCCGACGCCGACTTCTGGCTCAACCGCAAGCGCCTGCTGGAGCGCGCCGCGAGCATCGCCGCCGGACTCGGCCTGGTGTTGCCGCTGGAGCAAGGCATTGAACACCTGGGCCAGGCCGAACGGCAGTTGGTGGTGCTGGCCCGGGCCTTTGCCTTGCAGCCGCGTCTGCTGATTCTGGATGAGCCGACGGCGGCGTTGTCGGATGCCGAGGCCCAGCGCCTGTTTGGCCTGATCGACACCTTGCGCAGCCGTGGGGTGGCGATCGTTTACATCTCCCATCGCTTGTCCGATCTGCAACGGGTGGCGGATCGCGCCATTGTGTTGCGTGACGGGCGACTGGCCGGCGAGTTCAGCGCGCGACGGCTGCCAGAGGCGGTGCACGCGATGCTCGGGCAGGCGCTTGACGGGCACACCTATACGCCCGCCACCGTGGGGCGAAAAGTCCTGGGTGCGCGCGACCTGCAGATTTTTTCACGCTCGAACAGTTTTGATTTTGACCTGCACGAAGGTGAAGTCGTGGTGTTGACCGGGCTGCTCGGCGCCGGCAAAAGCGAGATCGCCGAAGTGTTGTTCGGCCTGCGTAAAGCCGTGGCAGGTAGCCTGCAACTGGATGGCGTGGACTTTTTGCCGGGCTCGCCAAGGGAAGCGATTCGCAGCGGTGTATTTCTCGCGGCGGAGGACCGGGCCAGTCAGTCATTGGTAGCGGATTTTTCCCTGCGCCGCACGCTGACGCTGCCGTTTCTGGAACGCTTCACTCGCGCCGGGTTCATTCGCAATCGCGCTGAAGCCGCCGCGGTCGAGGCGCAAGTCGCGGCGCTGGGGATCAAGACCGCTGGAATCGAAGTGCCGATGAGCGCGCTGTCCGGTGGCAATCAACAGAAGGTCGTGCTGGGCCGTTGGTTGCTTGGGGCAGGGCGGCTGTTGATTCTCGACGAGCCGTTTCAGGGTGTCGATGTGCGCGCCCGCCGCGAGATCGGGCAACTGCTGCGCGACAGCGCTGGTGGCCGGGCGACGCTGGTGATTTGCGCTGACGTCGACGAAGTCCTGGAAGTCGCCGACCGAATTCTGTTGGTGCGCGATCACACGGTGGTCGCCGACTACCCGCGCGCCGGCCTGGAGCGCGCCACGCTGGTCGCCGCGCTGGCCGGCAGCGACGTCATCGAACATCCCTTTCATGCCACGCCAAGGAGCAGCGCGAGTGCCTGATTCGAGTTCACTGTTATCGAGCGCAGCGGCACCCGCCGAGCGCCTGCTGCAAGCGTTGATCCGCTACGGCCTGTTGTGGCTGCTGGCGCTGATCGTGGTGTTTTTCAGCGTTGCAGAGCCGGCGTTTCTGCGCATCGGCAATCTGTTCAGCATCTTGCAATCGGTGTCGATCGTTGCGCTGCTGGCACTGGGTGTGACGCTGACCATGGCGGTTGGCGGGCTCGATCTGTCGATCGGTGCGGTGGCGGCGATGAGCCTGATGATCGCCAGTTACGTGATGGTGGTACTCGGTTGGGGCGCGGTGCCGGCGGTGCTGATCAGTCTGGTCGGTGGCGCACTGGTCGGGCTGCTCAATGGCTGGCTGATCGTCAAGCTGCGGGTGCCGGACATTCTCGCGACGCTGGGCAGCATGTTTCTGGTGATTGGTGTGCAACTGATTCCTACCGGCGGGCGCTCGATTGCGGTGGGCATGACCTTGCCCAATGGCGAGGAAACCGAAGGTGCCTTCAGTGCGGCGTTTCTCGCCTTGGGGCGTGGGCGATTGTGGGAGGTGGTGCCGGTGCCGGTGTTGATCACCGCACTGGTGGCGTTGGCGGTGTGGCTGTTTCTCGAGCGCACGCGCATCGGCCGTTTGTTTTATGCGATCGGCGGCAACGAGCAGGCCGCGCGGCTGGCGGGGGCACCGGTGCAGCGCTTCAAGTTGCTCGCTTATGTGCTGTCGGCGCTGCTCGCATCGCTCGGCGGTCTGCTGTTGGCGGCGCGCCTGGGCCGGGGCGATGTCAGCTCCGGCAACGGTCTGGTGCTGGACGCCCTCGGTGCGGCGCTGATCGGTTTTGCCGTGCTCGGCGCGAAGAAGCCTAACGCCTTCGGCACGCTGGTCGGTGCACTGCTGGTGGCTTCGCTGCTCAACGGCCTGACCATGCTCAACGCGCCGTACTACGCGCAGGATTTCGTCAAGGGACTGGTGCTGGTGCTGGCCCTGATGTTCACCTTCGGCCTCGCGCATCGGGCGCGCTGAGCCGACATCGTTCAAGGAAAGTCGTATGCACGGTTCACTCAAACAGTTCGCGCGCCATTGCCTCGCCACGGCCATGTTCTCGGCGCTGGCCCTGAGCGCCCAGGCCAAGGCGTTACCGGGTGCGCCGGCGCCGTTCGACAAGGGCCAGGTGCAGATCGCCCTGGTCGGCTATCTGTTTTCCGGAGACTTTCCCGAGGCGTATCTGCGCGGCGTGGAGAAACAGACCGAAGCGCTGGGGGCCAACCTGCGGGTATTCGATGCGCGGCAGCAGGCGGCGAGTCAGGGCGAGATGATCGATCAGGCGATCGACCTCGGCGTTGACGGGATCATCGTGCAACTGGGGCTGGCGGAAACCCTCAAGGGGCCGATTGACCGGGCGATCGCCAAAGGCATCAAGGTGGTGGCGTTCGACGTCGATCTGAACAGCCCGCAGGTGACCCAGGTCGAGCAGGATCACCACGCATTGGCGCGACTGGCGCTGGATCAGGCGGTGAAGGACAACGGCACGCGGTTCGACGCCGGTTACGTGTACATCAGCGGTTTCACGCCGATGGAGCGCCGCGACGAGATCTGGAGCCAGGTGAAACAGGCCAATCCGGGCATCATCGAAAAGGCGCGGTTCGGCACGCTCAACCCGCCGATTGCCAACTCGGTGGCGGATCAGGCCAGCGCGGTGTTGCGCGCCAATCCGGGGATCAGCGTGATCTTCGCGCCGTTCGACGAGTTTGCCAAAGGTGTGAAGATTGCTGTCGACGAGGCCGGGTTGGGGCGCAAGGTGAAGATCTACAGCGCCGACATTTCCACCGCCGACATCCAGATCATGAAAGAACCGGACAGCGCCTGGGCGGCGACAGCGGCGGTCAATCCACAAGTGGCGGGGGCGATCAGCGTGCGCAGTCTGGCGATGTTGATTGCCGGCGAAAATCCGGGGCATCAGGTGCTGGTACCGCCGACCCTGATCACCCGTCAGCAGCTACTGGACCTGGACGTGAAAAACGTCCGCGACCTCGCGCAAAAACTCCCGGCCTTCGGTGATACCGCCAATGTGGCGCGGGCCGAGTGGATTCCTGTGGCGAACTGACAACCTCATCCAACGACAAATCCCTGTGGGAGCGGGCTTGCTTGCGAAGACGTCAGCCCAGTCAATATCTGCATGGACTGATACACCGCAATCGCGAGCAG
>NZ_NQYG01000098.1:0-14548 GCF_002878485.1 Pseudomonas sp. AD21 | reverse complement strand
AAAGTGACTCGCTGTAAAAGCGAAACCGCCAGCCGCAACCCCCGAAGCAACGGATACACACCCAAAACCCCAAGAACATGGTCGGCCCAGAGGCCGCCAAGACAAGCCAAACCCCACAAAGAAATGTTAGCTTGCTTGGCAATAAAGCCCCGAAGCCCGAGCCCCAGCCCAATGAAAAAAACAGTCCTGGCCTTCAGCCGCATCACCCCCCCAATGATCGAACGCCTGCAACAGGAATTCGACGTCATCGTCCCCAACCCAAAGAACGGCGACATCAACGCCCAATTCAACGAAGCCCTCCCCCACGCCCACGGCCTGATCGGCGTCGGTCGCGAACTCGGCAAAGCCCAACTCGAAACCGCCACCCAACTCGAAGTGGTCTCAAGTGTGTCGGTCGGCTACGACAACTACGACCTCGACTACTTCAACCAACGCGGGATCATGCTCACCAACACCCCCGACGTCCTCACCGAAAGCACCGCCGACCTCGCCTTCGCCCTGATCATGAGCAGTGCTCGCCGCGTCGCCGAACTCGATGCCTGGACCAAGTCCGGCCAGTGGCAAGCCAGCGTCGGCGCGCCGCTGTTCGGCTGTGACGTCCACGGCAAGACTCTGGGCATCGTCGGCATGGGCAACATCGGTGCCGCCATCGCCCGCCGTGGCCACTTCGGTTTCAACATGCCGATCATCTACAGCGGCAACAGCCGCAAGAGCGAACTGGAACAACAACTCAGCGCCCAGTTCCGCAGCCTCGACCAATTGCTCGCCGAAGCCGACTTCGTCTGCCTGGTGGTGCCGCTCAGCGACAAGACCCGCCACCTGATCAGCCACCGCGAACTGGCCCTGATGAAGCCAAGCGCGATCCTGGTCAACATCTCGCGTGGCCCGGTGGTCGATGAACCGGCGCTGGTCGAAGCGCTGCAAAACAATCGCATCCGCGGCGCCGGGCTGGACGTCTATGAAAAAGAACCGCTGGCCGAGTCACCACTGTTCCAACTGAAAAACGCAGTGACATTACCGCACATCGGCTCGGCCACTAACGAAACCCGCGAAGCCATGGCCAACCGTGCCCTCGCCAACCTGCGCAGCGCCTTACTGGGCGAACGCCCACAAGACCTCGTGAACCCACAAACCTGGCGCGGATAAAAAAGTACGGGCAAGTGCAAAACCGCACTTGCCCGTCAGTTATCGCCATACACAACTTGAAATTGAACAACAACCCGAATCAGACAGCAGCATTATAAGCTCGCCTAGCCATCGAATTATCGATAAGCGCTATGGAGAGCTAAAACATTGAACATCCTGACAACTGATAAAATCATCCGTTACAGCAAAGCCATATTAATGGCTTACATCAGCTTTTTCGGAATACTGGTGATGATCCAGAACTTTACTGACTACAACTCAAATTACACTTACGTGGCTCATATCCTGAGCATGGACACGACCATTGGCAATGAAAACATAAGGTACCGCGCCATTGAATCAGCGATGATTCACCACCGGATCTACTGGTTCATCATCACGATGGAAGTCACGTATACGGTGCTTTGTCTGATAGGCGCCTATCAACTGTTCCGCAATATCAACGCACCTGCCGAGGTGTTCCACGAGGCCAAAAAATTCTCGATCATGGGCATACTGGCGGCAATATTCATTTATTACGTCTGCCTGCAAACCATGGGTGTGGAGTGGTTTGACATGGACACCTCACAATCCTGGAATGCCAAGGACTGGGCGAGACATATCGTTGACTTCATATTCCCCGTGATGATTTACATCACATTAAAAGTCGAGCGCTGAACGTCAGCGCCCATTGACTTCAAGCCAACTTTCCCAGCACCGGGGATACCACCGCTTTCGGTTTACGAAACACCAGCACATTACCCAGCATCACCAACACCAGTCCGACCAGTGCTGGCGCCGTCCATTGGTAACCTTCGGCAAACGCCGAAACGTTCAGCGCCACCACCGGGAACAGCACCGTGCAATAGGCTGCGCGCTCCGGCCCCATACGGCCGACCAGTGTCAGGTACGCGGTAAACCCGATCACCGACCCCGGTATCACCAGATACAGCAGTGCGCCGACATAACGCGGTGACCAGTCCATGTCGAACGGAATGCCTTTGACCAGGCACCACACCGACAACATCGCCGCGCCGTAGGCCATACCCCAGGCATTGGTGGTCAGCGGCTTGAGGCCGGCCTTCTGCTGCAGGCTTGAGAGCATGTTGCCCGCCGAGAAACACAGCGTGCCGCACAGCGCCAGACCAAGGCCGAGCAAGGTTTGCGGACTGGCGTGGTGCCCCGCCAGTTCCGGCCAGAACAACATGCCCAGACCGAACAGACCGAGCGCGCCGCCCATCAGCACATTGCGCGCAATGCGCTGACCGAAGAACACCCGCGCATTGAGCGCGTTCCACAACGTCGCCGTGGAAAACACCACCGCCACCAGACCGCTGGGAATCCACTGACTGGCGGTCAGGAAGCACATGAAGTTGACGCAGAACAGGCACAAACCCTGCGCCACACAAATCAGATGGCCGCGACGATTCATCGGCTGCAACCGGCGGCTGAGCAGCAACAGCGCGAACAGCACCAGCGCGGCGAGGCCGAAGCGATAGACGATCGACACCGGAATCGCCACCACGCCCAATTGCCATTTCAGGGCAATCCAGGTGGTGCCCCAGATCAGCACGGTCAGCAGATACAGCGAAAGGTTCATGGCGGACACTCCTCAGTTGGCTTTCAGTGTCCGCCGCCCCCGGTAGAGCTCGCTTGCAAAATCTTGCGCTTTTGTCACCCGGCAGGCTGGCAGCGCGAAGGCTACGGAGTAGGATGCAAGGCGTTGGAGAGAACCGAACATGGCCGCAATCGATACCCTGCAAGTCTTTCAAGCCCTCAACCGCTCGCCGAATGCACGCCTTGTGCACAGCGCCGAGCTCGGTGACGGCTTGTCTGCGGCCCTGTGGACCAATCACCACGATGCCCAGGAATACGAAGCGCCAAGTCACCACACCCTCTCCTGCTACATCGCCGGCGGCACGGGCACCTTTCGCCGTGACCAGCCCGGCCACAAGGGCGGGCCGGACAAGTTGTGCATCCTGCCGGCCGATCATCAATCCGGCTGGGTGATCAACGGTGACATTCGCCTCGCTCATCTGTATTTCAGTGCCGAGCAATTTGCCTTGGGGTGCGTCACCTTGCTCGATCGCGAGCCGCGAGAAATGCAGTTGCGCGAGCAGACTTTTCTCGAAGACCAGGCGCAGGCTCGGCGCTTTCGGCAGTTACTGACGTTGAATTGGGACGAGCCGGCCGAGCGCTTGCTGACCAGCAGTCTCGCGCATGAACTGATCAGCCATACCCTGCTCAGCCAGGTCGGCGCGCGTCAGGGCTTGCGTTTGAAGGGCGGGCTGGCGCCGCATCAGCGCCGGCAACTGGTTGAGTTCATCGACTGTCAGTTAGCCGAGCCGATCAGCCTCGGGCAACTGGCCGGGTTGTGCGCGCTGTCGGAATACCACTTTGCGCGGATGTTCCGCACCAGCTTCGGTTTGCCGCCGCATCAGTATGTGCTGGCGCGCCGTTTGAGCCGGGCGCGGGAATTGCTTCGCGGCACGGCGTTGCCGCTGGGGGAGATTGCGCTGGCATGCGGGTTTGCCAGCGCGAGTCATTTCACCAACCGGTTTCGGCAGGTGCTGGGTGGGACGCCGGGGGAGTATCGGCAGGCGTTTTTGCGCTAGAGCTGAGACGTTTATCGCCTGTTATGGCCTCTTCGCGAGCAAGCCCCCTCCCCCATTGAACGGTGTTGTTCACACAATGTGAATTCACTCTGAACCCTGTGGGAGCGGGCTTGCTCGCGAAGAACGATGACGCGGTCCTGGATCAGAACTCCAGCGTACTGGAGAGCGAAATCTGCCGCGAGTCACCCATCGATACAAAGAAGCGGCTCGCCGCCGAGGTGTAATACGTGCGGTCGAACAGGTTCTTCACGTTGAGCTGAAACTTGACCTTCTGCCCTTCGAGCTTGGTGTCGTAAGTGGCAAACGCGTCGGCCACGGTGTAGCTCGGCAGGTCGAAATCATTCACCGCGTTGCCCGCTCGCTCACCGACATACCGCGCCCCGGCGCCGACCCGCAGTTGATCGCCACCGATCACGCTGCCGAAGTCATACACCGCTGACAGCGAACCGCTGTTCTTCGCCACGTTCTGCAGGCGATTGCCTTTGTAGTCCGGGTCTTCGGTGACCTCGGCATCGGTGTAGGCATAGGCGCCGATCATGCTCCAACGGTCGCTCAGTTGACCGGTCAGGTCCAATTCCAGCCCCCGGGAACGCACCTCGCCCGCCGCGCTGTAGATCGTGGTCGGACCTTCTGAGTTGGCCACCAGCACGTTGCGTTTCTTGATGTCGAACAGCGCGATATTGCCGGTGAGGCGCCCCGACATATCCAGCCGCGCTCCCAGCTCCCACGACTTGGCTTCTTCCGGCGCAATGCTGCCGTCGAGCACGGTGCTGCTGCCGCTGAGCGGGGCGATGGTCGAGTTGGGTTTGAACGATTCGGTGTAGCTGCCGTAGAACGACAACTCGTCGGTGTAGCGATACACCAGACCGGCGCGCGGCACGAACTTCTGCCCGTTGCTGTCGGTGTTGGCCTTGAACGGCACGCCTTTGCCGGCGTACTGGTCGTACTCCTGGAAGCGCCCGCCGGCGACCAGAATCCACTGGTCGTTGAGGTGGATCGAGTCCTGCATGAACACCGAATCGCTGCGCAGCAGATCGGTCTGCGCGCTGTCGGCCGGGCTGACCGTGGTGCCTTCGACTTCGCGGCCATACACCGGATTGACGTAGCTGAAGGTGCTCAGGCTTTTCTGGCGGATCAGGTCGGCGCGGTAGATCTTGCGGTACTCGTCGTCGACGCCGAACACCAGGTCATGCTGCATGCCCAGCACGTTGACCTTGCCTTCGAGGCTGGCGGTGGTGAAGCGGTCAGTGCTGATCGCCCCTTGCGTGCCGTCCATGCTGCGGGTCAGCGTGCCTTTTTTGGTGTCGATGGCGGTCACACGCACCTGGCTGGCGTCGTAGGTTTCGCGATTCCAGCTGTAGCCGAAGTGGGCTTTCCAGTCGTCGTTGAGTTCGTGATCGGCCTCGAAGTGGTACAGGTCGGAGCGGCCTTCCATGTCGTTGAACGGCTCGTCCAGACGCTCGTTGCGCGAGATGTCCAGCGGGTGGTTGGTGCGTGGATCGATCACCGTGCCACGGTCGAACGGCGTGAGGAACTCACGATGCTCGTAGCCGAACGACAGCTTGGTGCGCTCGCCGAACCAGGCCAGCGACGGCGCGATCAGTGTCTCGCGGTGGGTGCCGTAGTTGCGCCAGTAATCTTCGTCTTCGTGATCGAGCACCAGCCGATAGGCTAATCCGGAGTCACCCAGCGCACCGGTGCTGTCGAAGGTGCCGCCGCTGCCATTCTTGCCGTCGCCGTAGCTCGAGCCGCGCAGGGTCAGGGCGTTGTATTGAGTCAGTTCCGGTTTCTTGCTGACCAGGTTGACCACGCCGCCCGGGTCCTGGATTCCGTAGAGCAATGACGCCGGGCCCTTGAGCACTTCGACGCGATCGACCGTGGCGTTCATGCCGCGGCCCTGCACGATCGGCATGCCATCACGCATGATCGAGCCGTTGCGGTTGTCGCCGAAACCGCGGGTCATTACCGAATCCTGAGTGCTGCCCAAGGTGTTGCCCTGGGTGATGCCGCTGACGTTGGCCAACGCATCGTCGAGATTGCGCGGGGTTTGGTCACGGATGACCTGAGCCGGTATCACGTTAACGGTCTGCGGGATTTCCTGCAGCGAGGCCGAGGAGCGCATCACCGAACTGGTTTCCGGCGGCTGGTAGCTCATCGACTCGTCGCGCATCGAGGTGATGGTGGTGGCGCCGAGATTGAGCGCACCTTCGGTGGGTTGCGGTTCCAGCGCCAGGGTGTGGCTGTCGGTGCGGCGCCAGGTCATGCCGGAGCCGCTGAGCAGTCGCTGCAACGCTTGTTCGGCGCTCATCTGGCCGCTGACGGCCGGGGCGTTGAGGCCGTACGGTGCTTCGTCGGTGTAGACCACGCTTTGCCCGGTGATGCGGCTGAAGTCGTTCAGGGCTTGTGGCAGCGGTTTGGCACTCAGGGAAAAACTGAACTGCTTTTGCGCCGGGTTGCTCACGGTTTCAGCGGCGAGCGCCACGCTCATCGGCAACAGCGCCAATGCCGAAAAACTCAATGCCGAAACGCCCAACCACTGTTTGACCGAACCCGATTTTGCCCTGGACTTCATTGCTCAATGACCTGTGTAGAACCGCAACGGATGCGAATGACTCGCAGTTTCAGTCACTACACGGATGGGGCTGTGGTTTACCTCACCCCCATTTTGAAAATATTTTTAGAACGCTGTGTTGTCGGGTCTGGCGCCATCGCGAGCAGGCTCACTCCTACAGGGGAATGCACTTCAAATGTAGGAGTGAGCCTGCTCGCGATGGCACCAGTAGCGTCAACGCAAAATAATCAGATGCCCCAGAACCTGATGCTGCTCAAACCCCAACACCCCTTGCAAAGAACTCAACACAGCCTGCGGATCCTTGCTCGGAAAACTCCCACTGACCTTGCGCGCGCCCAACTCATCGTTGAACAACACAATCCGCCCCGGGTAGTAGCGCCGCAAATCCTCCACCACCTCAGCCAGCGACGACTTGTAATAAGTCAGCCAGCCCTGACGCCAGGCCAGTTGCGCCTCACTGTCCACGGTATGCAGTTTTTCCGCAGCGCCCTGCCCGTAAGCGACTTGCTGGCCGGCGGTCAGAATCTGCTGTTGCGCATTGCGATCCGCCGTCACCCCCACCCGCCCGGACAACACCGTGACCTGCGCGCCCAACGGTTGCAGACGCACTTCAAACTGCGTGCCGAGGACCCGCGCCTGACCTTTTTCAGCCTCGACCACAAACGGCTCGCCGGTGTGCGTCACACTGAAAAACCCGGCGCCGCGACGCAACTGCCCCCGCCGCTCGCCATGGCTGAAATCCACGGCAATGGCGCTGTCGGCGTCAAGCGTCACTTGCGATTGATCGGCCAGCGTCACCGTGCGGATCTCCCCCGGTGCCGAGACGTAATCGGCGCCCAGATCATCGATCCAGCGCTGCGGCTGCCACCCCGTGCCGAGGCTGATCATCAGCAACAGACACGCGGCCAGCGCCAGCGCCCCCGACCAGCGCACCCGCGCTGAACGACGCGGACGATCCATCGCATTGAGGTAACCCTGCAACGCAAACGCCTCTTCATCGGCCAGGGTGCGCGCCGGGCTTTCGCTCAATTCCCACACGACCTGTGCCTGCGCGTAGGCCTCGGCGTGGGCCGGATCGGCGCGCAACCAGTGGCTGAACGTCAGTTGATCACCGGTGCTCGGGCGGTCGTGCAACAGGCTCAGCCAGGCGAGCGCGGCCTGTTCCTGAGCGGGCGTCGGGGCGACGCGGTCGGTGGGCTTCACGGTGCTTTCCCTGGCAGACGTGGCGCGGGTTCGCGCAGGCTGGCCTTGCAGGCCTCGAGGGCGCGCATCATATGTTTTTCCACGGCGCTTTGGGACAGACCCATGGCCTTGGCGATGTCCGCGTACTTGCGGCCGTGGATGCGATTGAGCAAAAAGATCTGCCGGGTGCGCTCGGGCAAGGCGCGTAACGCCGCTTCGACATGGCGCAAATCATTGCCCGCTTCGAGCGCGGCTTGCGGCTCGCTGCCGTGGCTGTCCGGCGCGTCCGGTTGCCAGCCCTCATTGACTCGTACCCGCGTGCCTTCGCTGCGCAAATGATCGATGGCAATGTTGCCGGCGCAACGCAAAAGGTAAGTGCTGAGTTCTTCGACCTGCACCAGTGGTCGACGCCAGAAACGCAGGAACAGGTCCTGCACCAGATCCGCCGCCGTGGCCCGGCAACCGACGCGCCGGTTCACCAGCGCTTCCATCTGCGACCGCTGCGAGAGGAACACCTGCAGGAAATGCGCACGCGCCCCGTGTGGCTCGTCGTCACGGGATTCCGGGGGATGACCGATCAGCATCTCAGCCCTGCGCCCATGCGGCGATCGGCGTGGCCAGCAGACTGAGCGCCGCCAGCACCAAAGCCAGTTTCGGTCGATACGGCATCAGCAGCACCAGCGCCAATGCACTGCACATCAACACCGCGAACCAGTCGATCAGGCCAAAGCCCCAGCCATTGGCAGCCACCGCAGCCCACAGTGAACCGCCGAGCAATAGCCAACCGAAAAACTTCAAATGACGTGCACGCCGCGCCGAAGGTTTGTGGCCCAGCAGTTCATCGTGGTGTCGTGGCATCGACAGACACAACGCGGTGAACCCGGCATAGCACAGCAGCAGCACCAGCAGCATCAGTGCGTCCCCTGCTCAAGGGTGATTGGCCGGGCCGCTGTGCGAGGTACTTTTGTCACCCGCACACTGTGGCTGGCGCGCTGCATTTTCCACGCAGCCCACGCCAGAAACAGACCCGCGACGAAGCAGCTCAGATCGAATCCGGCCAGTGCCCAGTCACCTTGCATCAGCGAGACGCCGAGGTGATGCGCGGTGCTCAACGCATTGAGCAACGGCAGCGCAATGAACAACGCTGCCGCCAATGTCAGTTGCTCGACCCAGGCCTTGCGTCCCGGGCGCAGCAAAGCGTGCAGCACGCTCAAACCCCAGGCGATGAAGAACCCGTTCACTTCCCAATCTGCCCGCCCGTTCAAGCTCAGCGGCAACAGACGATTGCTCCAGAAGAACACCGCCACCGCCACAACCAGCCCGGCCATGCTGGCGATGTTCAGCACTTCCACCAGCCGCAGTTCAAACGGCATCACCCCGCTCCTGGCGTGCTTGAGCTGACGCTTGCCGAGCCAGATCACCAACCCGGTGCCAATCATCGCGGTGCCGGCCAGGCCACAAATGAAGTACAACCAACGCAGGGTCGGCCCGGCGAAATGGCCGATGTGCAAGCCGTAAAAACCACTGGCAACCGTCATCGGCAGCGGCTTGTCGAGCGTGGCGCCAAGCATCTGCCCGGTGAAGGGGTTGAAGGTCACGTCGCTGCCGTATTCATAGGCGATCTTGTCGGAACTGGCACGCGACAGCTGCACCGAGGCATTGGCGTCACTGGGGTTGATGACGCTGACCCGTGCCGTGTGCCCGCCCGCCCACTGCTCGCTCGCCCGTGCCAATAACGGTGCCAGCGGTGGCAGAAGGCTCGCTTGGCCGGCGCGTTGCGGGGTCGGCGTCTCGGGAAACATCTCCTGGTAAAACGCATCGCGATCAGTGCCGTAGGACGCCAGAATGCTCGCCGGCATGACCATCGCCATGAAAATCACCAGGCTGCTATAGGTGATCATCAGGTGAAACGGCAGCACCAGCACACCGACCGCGTTATGCCCGTCGAGCCATGAACGCTGGCCTTTGCGCGGACGAAAGGTGAAGAAGTCCTTGAAGATTTTCTTGTGGGTGATGATCCCGGTGATCAGCGCGACGAACATCACCATCGCGGCGATCGTCGCCAGCCAGCGGCCCCACGGATAGGGCATTTGCAACTGGAAGTGGAAGCGGTAGAAAAACTCGCCGCCCCGGCTTTCTCGCGGTTGTATTTCGGCAGCGGTCTGCGCGTCGAGAGTCTTTTGTGTGAAGCGGCCACGTTTGCCGGCCTCGGCCGGCGTGTCTTGCCAACGCACGGACAACGCGGGATCACGAGCACTCGGCAGATCGATCAGCCAACGCGAGGCATCAGGGGCGTGCTGCTGCAGATAACCTTGCGCCAGGCTCAGGCTGGCCGCTGAATCGATGGCGTGCGCGGGGATTTCCGGTTGCATCCAGTGGCTGATCTCAGCCTTGAAATAGGCCAGCGTACCGGTCAGGAAGATCGCGAACAGCAGCCAGCCGAACACCAGGCCGGTCCAGGTGTGCAGCCAGGCCATGGCCTGACGAAAACCCTCTTTCATGCGTAGCCCAAGCCGCGCGCAGCACCGGAAACTGTCGCCAGGATCACGCTCGGCACCAGCAAACCGACCCACGCCGACCACGCCGTGCGACAGGCGAAACACCAGAGCACTGCGACCAGATAGACCAGAAAGGAAATGGTCATGCCGGTCACCACCGCTTCGGCGCGGCTCAACGGCAGCCACATCGTCAGGGTGACACTGACCAGCGCCGCGACCAGATAGCCGCCAAACACCGCTGCCAGCACCCGTGAGGTGACGGCCAGACGATAAGACATGGGAAGTGAGGCGAGTTTGCCTTTCATGTTTCGACCCTGAAACGGAAAAACGTCCGGCCGACAAGCCGAACCAACAGGCGAACAATATTAATGATAAATATTCTCATACGCAAAAGCATCTGATTGCCGGACGACCTCGCACACCCATACAATGCGAACAGTTCTTGTTCTCTAACGCATGCCACATGCGCCCGGAGTAATACCGTTGCCGTCCGCCCATCCCGTCGAATCGCTCTATCACGACCACCACCGCTGGCTCACCGGCTGGTTGCGGCGCAGACTCGGCTGCCCGGAGAGCGCGGCGGATCTGGCCCAGGACACCTTTATCCGCGTGCTGACCACGCGCGAACCAGCGGTGATCATCGAACCACGCGCCTTCCTCACCACCCTCGCCAAACGCGTACTGTTCAATCATTACCGCCGCCAGGACCTGGAACGCGCTTACCTTGAAACCTTGGCGCAGATGCCGGAAATGACCGCTCCGTCGGAAGAAGACAAGGCGATCATCCTGCAAACCCTGATCGAGCTGGACCAGTTGCTCGACGGCTTACCACGTCTGGTCAAGCGCGCCTTTTTGCTGGCGCAGGTCGATGGCCTGACCTACCCGCAAATCGCCGCTGAATTGAGCATCTCGGTGGCCACGGTCAAACGTCATCTGAACAAGGCAGCAATGCGCTGCTACTTCGCGCTATGAACCGCGCCGCGGATTTTTCTGCGCAAGTGGCCGAGCAGGCCGTGCACTGGCTGATGGAAATGCAGCAGGGCACGCTCTCCCCCCGCCAGCAACAGGCCTGGCAGCAATGGCTGGACGCGCACAGTGAACACCGTCGGGCGTGGGAACACATTCAGCGGGTCAACCAGCGCTTGCGTGGTGTGTCTTCGCCGCTGGCTCACGCGGCGTTGAACGGGCCGAAGTCCGCCAGCCGTCGTCAGGCGTTGAAACTGCTGCTGCTTCTCGGTGCCGGTTCAGCGCTCACCTGGGGCATGCGCGAGCACAATCCGCTGCCATCGCTGCTCGCCGATTACCGCAGCCCGGTGGGTGAGCGGCGTAAGGTTGCGCTGGGCGCGGCCAGCCAGTTGCAGCTCAACACCGCGAGTGCGGCAGACGTGGACAGCACGCAACGGCTGATCCGTCTGCTGGAAGGCGAGATTCTCCTGACGGCCGCACAAGCGTTCGAAGTACGCACCGCACAAGGTGTGTTGAAAACCCAGGCAGCCCGACTCAACGTGCGGCAATTTGCCGATCGCACGCAGGTGGCGCTGTTCGAAGGGCAGGTCGAACTGACTGCCCATGGGCGCGCGCCGATGCTGCTGCCCATCGCCCGTCAGCTGAGTTTCAGCTCGACGTCGATCAGCGAAGCCAAGCCATTGGACGCCAACAGCGGCGCCTGGGCCGAGGGCATGCTGGTCGCCGCGCACATGCGCCTGAGCGACTTCCTCGAAGACCTCGGCCGTTACCGTCGCGGCCAGCTGCATTGCGATGCAAAAGTGGCCGACCTGCTGATCTCCGGGACTTATCCACTGGACGACAGCGAACGCATTCTTGACCTGCTGCAAATCAGTTTGCCGGTAAAAGTGCGGCGCTTTACTCGCTATTGGGTCAGCGTCGAAGCGCGGGTCTGAAACAAGATCGTTTGCTTTTGAAAAATAAATGAGCCGTTTTTCAGATCTGGCGTGACAGAGAAGGAAAGCCCCCTTGATTCAACCTTCTCAGGATCATCGTTCATGCACCCGACCCGCCTCACGCCACTGGCCCGCAGCCTGCGTCATCTCGTTCTCGGCGCCAGCCTGAGCTTCAGCGCCCTGCCCGCCCTGGCCGCTGAAACCAAGGCTTACCACATCGCTCCGGCGTCGCTGGAAAATGCCCTCAACCAGTTTGGTCGTGAAGCCGGCGTGCTGATTTCTTTCGGCTCGCAGATCACCAGCGGCGTGCAAAGCCGTGGCCTGGAAGGCAGCTACACCGCCGCGCAAGGTCTCGATGCATTGCTCGAAGGCACCGGCCTGCAAGCCCGCGCCGAGGGCAACAATGCCTTCAGCCTGCAAACGGTGGCCGACGGTGCTCTGGAGCTGGACACGTCGAAAGTCGTTGGCGACTGGCTCGGTGACGCGGCGCAGGTCAACGTCTTCGAGCATCCGGGCGCCCGCGACGTCATCCGCCGCGAAGACTTCGAACGCCAGGGCGCGACTCAGGCGCGAGACGTGCTCAACCGCATTCCCGGGGTTAACGCCCCGGAAAACAACGGCACCGGCAGCCACGACATGGCGCTGAACTTCGGCATTCGTGGCCTCAACCCACGGCTGGGGGCGCGCTCCACAGTGCTGATGGACGGCATTCCCGTGCCCTTCGCACCTTACGGCCAGCCACAGTTGTCGTTCGCGCCGATCAGCATGGGCAACATGGATGCGGTGGACGTGGTGCGTGGCGGCGGCGCGGTGCGTTACGGCCCGCAAAACGTCGGCGGCGTGGTCAACTTCGTGACCCGCGCCATTCCCGACGAGCCGACGGTCAAGGGCGGTTTCCAGACCGAAACCAGTCCGTCGTCCAGTCATGACGGCTTCAAGAGCAGCGCCAACCTGCTGGCCGGCGGCACCAACGAAAATGGTCTGGGCGGCGCTCTGCTGTACTCCGGCACCCGTGGCGGCGACTGGCGTGAACACAGCGACACCGAGATCGACGATCTGATTCTCAAGGGCAAATACCAGCTCGACGAGGCCAACAGCTTCAATGCCATGGCCCAGTATTACGAAGGCAAGGCCGACATGCCCGGCGGCCTCAACGTCGCCGATTACGACGCTGATCCGTACCAGTCGACGCGCCCGAAAGACCAGTTCTGGGGCCGGCGGACAATGTTCAACTTCGGCTATCGCTATCAGGAAGATCGCCGCGAATTCACCGCCAACACCTTCTTCACCAAGACCCTGCGCAGCGGCTATCTGGATCAGGGCAGCTTCCTCTCGCTATCGCCGCGCGAGTATTGGGTGCGCGGTTTCGAAACGCGGTTCGCCCAGGGCTTCGATCTCGGCCCGACCAGCCATGAAGTCGGTGTCGGCTACCGCTACATCAACGAGGCCGGCCACGAGTTGCGCTATCGCACGCCGATCAGCAGCAACCAATACCCGACCACCAACAGCCGCAACGACCGCGATACCCGGGGTGGTACCGAAGCCAATGCGTTCTTCGTCGACGACCGTATCGACATCGGCAAATGGACCATCACCCCGGGCGTGCGCTACGAGATGATCGAGTCGCAGCAGACCAACAACCTGACCAACGTCAAATACAAGGGCGATTACAACACCGCGCTGCCAGCGCTGAACCTGCTGTATCACCTGAGCGACAGCTGGAATCTGTACGCCAACACCGAAGGCTCGTTCGGCAGCGTGCAATACAGCCAGATGCCCAACCGCGTGAGCAGCGGCGAAGTGAAACCGGAAAAGGCCCGCACCTGGGAACTCGGCACCCGTTACGACAACGGCGCACTGCGCGCGGAAATCGGCGCGTTCCTGATCAACTTCGACAACCAGTACGAAAGCAACCAGACCAACGATTCGGTGATTGCCCGTGGCGAGACTCGCCATCAGGGCATCGAGACCAGCGTCAATTACGCGCTGGACGACTTGAGCCCGGCGCTGGCCGGTTTCGATGTGTACGCCACTTACGCCTATGTTGACGCGACCATCCGTGAAGATGGGCCTAACAAAGGCAATCGCGTGCCGTTCTCGTCGAAACACAAAGGCACGATTGGCGTCGGTTACACCGAGGGGCCATGGAAACTCAATGTCGACAGCAGCTTGCAGAGCGACCAGTTCGCCGACAACGCCAACACCACGAAAGAAAGCGCCGACGGCAGCACCGGCAAGATTCCGGGCTACATGCTGTTCAGCAGCCGCGCCGGTTACGACTTCGGTCCGCAATTATCGGACCTGAATGTGGCGGTGGGCGTGAAGAACATCTTCAACACGCAGTACTTCACCCGCTCGTTCGATGACAACAACAAGGGCAAATATGTGGGTGAGCCGCGGACGGTTTATGTGCAGACTTCTGTGGCGTTCTGAGGATTGAAAAGCCCCTCATCGGAACGCCGCCCGCCTAGCCCTCTCCCTGAGGGAGAGGGGACTGATTGGGGGATGCTTGCGAGGTACGCCGAACTGAACGTGCTGTGCCGAATCCATAATCGACTCGACCTGAAACCGCTTTGCCGAATCCATAATCGACTCGGTCTTTCAGGTCGATGTACAACGCCAGACACCTCGGTCGGCCCCCTCTCCCTCCGGGAG
>NZ_NQYG01000097.1:0-14713 GCF_002878485.1 Pseudomonas sp. AD21 | reverse complement strand
GACGCAGATCGCCACTCGCGCATCCGGCTGCACCCCGAGTTCACGCAGGTGATGGGCCAGACGATTGGCGCGTTCGTTGAGTTCGCGATAACTCAGGCTGCGCTCACCGGTCTGCACGGCGACAGCATCCGGTCTGCGTCGCACTTGTGCTTCGAACAACCCGTGCAGCGGCTGCTCCAGCGGGCAATCGACTTGCGTCGCGTTGAAGTCCACCAGCAAACGCTGACGCTCATCCGCCGCCAGCAACGGCACCTGCGCCAGCACCACCTGATCATCGTTGACCAGCGCTGCCAGCAGTTGCTGGAAGTAACCGACGAAGCGGCGAATGGTCGCTTCGTCGAACAGCGCCGTGGCGTAGTTCAGCGCCCCGCGAATCCCGCTCGGGTGTTCACCGAGGGTCAGCGACAGGTCGAATTTGACGAAGCGGCTCGGCCCGGCCACGCCTTCGAGGGTCAGATCGCCCAGGGTCAGCGCCGGACCGTCGTTGTTGTCCCAACTGAGCAGCGTCTGGAACAACGCGCTATGGGACAGGCTGCGCAACGGCTTGCAGATTTCCACCACCTGTTCGAACGGCAAGTCCTGATGCGCCTGCGCTTGCAGGGTTTGCGCCTTGACCCGCGCCAGCAACGCCTCGCCGCTTGGCTCGTCAGAGGTGTCGATGCGCAAGGCCAGGGTGTTGACGAACATGCCGATCAAGCCTTCGATCTCGGCGCGAGTACGGTTGGCCACCGGCGAGCCGATCACCACCTCGGACTGACCGGACAGACGACTGAGGGTCATCGCCCAGGCGCTCATGATCACCATGTACGGCGTCATCGCCCGGCGCTGACACAGGGTCTTGATCCCGCTACTCACTGCCTCGCCCAACTGAATTTCAACGCTGGCACCGCTGTGGTCCTGCTGCGCCGGACGCGGGCGGTCGGTGGGCAGGGTCAGCAACGCCGGCGCGCCGGCCAGGGCCTGTTGCCAGTAATCGCTCTGGCGTTGCAACACCTCGCCGCTGAGCCAGCGGCGTTGCCACACCGCGTAGTCGGTGTATTGCAGCGCCAGTGGCGGCAACGGGTCGGGCTGGCCGTGACTGAACGCCTGATACAACGCCGCCAGTTCACGGGTCAGCACGCCCATCGACCAACCGTCGGAGACGATGTGGTGCAGGGTCAGCAACAGCACATGGTGATCGTCCGCCAGCCGCACCAGACGCCCGCGCAGCAGCGGATCTTCCTGCAAATTGAACGGCACACTGGCCTCGGCCTCGGCCAAGCGGCGCAGGGCCTCGTCGGCCTGCGGATAGCCACGCAAGTCTTCGACCCGCAGCAGCAGACCGCTGTCCACCGGCAGGATCAGCACCTGAGCCTCGTCGTCGAGCTGGTGGAACCGGCTGCGCAGGGTTTCGTGCCGCGCAACGATGCGCGCCAGCGCCCGTTGCAGCGCGTCTTCATCGAGCCGGCCGCGCAGGCGCAGGCCGACCGGGATGTTGTAGGCGCTATTACCGCCGCCCATCTGCGCCAGGAACCACAGGCGTTGTTGGGCGAACGACAGCGGCAGCACTTGATCACGCGGCGCCGGCAGGATGTCCGGCAGCGTGCTGCGTCCGGCACGGCTGAGCACGTCCGCCACGGCGGCGAGTTCCGGGTTGGCGAACAGCTCGCCCAGCGCCAGTTCGATCCCCAGTTGTTGGCGCACCTGCGACAACATGCGCATCGCCAGCAGCGAATGCCCGCCCAGTTCAAAGAAGTTGTCGTGACGACCGACCTGCGCAACCTGCAGCACGTCGGCCCAGACCCGAGCCAGACTGGCTTCCAGCGCATTGGCCGGTGGCTCATAAGCGCGGCTGAGCAGCGCCTCTTGAGTCGGCGCGGGCAACGCCTTGCGGTCGATCTTGCCGTTGTTGTTCAGCGGCAGCACCGCAAGCTGCACCCACGCACTCGGCACCATGTATTCCGGCAGCCGCGCCAGCAATTGCGCGTGCAGGTCGGCGCTGTCCAGCGGCTGCTCGTGCGCGGTGTAATAAGCCACCAGACGCAGGGTTTCCTGACCGTCGCGGCGCGCCAGCACCACGGCTTCCTTGACCCCGGCGCAGTTGAGCAAGCGACTCTCGATTTCTCCCAGTTCGATACGGAAACCACGGATCTTCACTTGGTCGTCATTGCGCCCGATGCAATCGAGTTGCCCCGGTGCCAGCCAGCGCGCCAGGTCACCGGTGCGATACAGCAGCGCACCTGGCCGCTCGCTGAACGGATCACGCAGGAACTTCTCGGCGGTCAGGTCCGGGCGGTTCAGATAACCCAGCGCCACGCCCTGCCCGCCGATGTACAACTCGCCGGTCACGCTCATCGGCACCGGTTGTTGATGCGCGTCGAGCACATACACCTGGGTGTTGGAGATCGGTCCGCCAATCGGCACGCTCTCGGCGTTTTCCGCCACTTCGAGCACCTCGAAGGTGGTGGCGTAGGTGGTGGTTTCGGTCGGGCCGTAGCAATGCACGATGCGCAGTTGCGGCGCCTCGGCCCGCAGTGTGCGGAACGCCGCCGGATCGCCGCGCTCGCCACCGCACAGCAAGATGCGCAAGCCCTTGAGCGCCTGCGCAATCAACTGCACGTATTGATTGAACAGCGCGGTGGTGACGAACAGCACCGTCGCCCCAGAGGCGCTCAACTCACGGCCGAACGCATTCGGATCAAGCAAGGTCGGGTGATCGATCACCACCACGCGCCCACCGTTGAGCAGCGGCCCCCAGATGTCCATGGTGCTGGCGTCGAACGCCGGATTGGAGGCGAACACCACGCGGTCCTGCGCGTTGAAATCGGCGTAACCGTTGTTCAGCACCAGCCGGCCGATGGCCCGGTGCGGGACCATCACACCCTTCGGCGTGCCGGTGGAGCCGGAGGTGTACATGATGTACGCCAGCGTTTCCGAGGACTGCAGCAGGTTCGGGTTGTGCGTCGGCTGGCCGCTGAGCTTCAAGCGATCAAGGTCGATGCGCGGCGCCGCGTAATCGATCACTTCGCTACTGAGGGTCAGCAGCGCCACTGCCTGACAGTCCTCGACCATGAACGCCTGGCGCTCGCTCGGCGCGTTGATGTCCAGCGGCACATAGGCCGCCGCGCACTTGGCAATCGCCAGTTGCGCCACCAGCAGTTCCAGCGAGCGCGGCAGCAGGATCGCCACGGGGTCGCCCGCCTGCACGCCTTGGCTGATCAAATGGTGCGCCAGGCGATTGGCCTGGGCGTTCAGTTCAAAGTAGCTCAGCGAATGCTCGCCGTGCACCGCCGCCACAGCCTTTGGATGGGCTGCGGCCTGCTGCTGGAATACCCCGTGCACGGTCAGCGTCTGCGGGTACTCGCGCGCGGTGGTGTTGAACCCGCACAGCAAGCGCTGACGCTCATCCTCGGCGAGTAACTGCACCCGCTCCAGCACCGCCTGATCATCGCTGACCATCGCCGCCAGCACGCACTGCAAGTAGCCGACATAACGCTGGATGGTCGCCTGATCGAACAACGCCGTGGCGTATTCCAGCGACCCGCGAATCACCCCGTTGGCTTCGCCCAGGGTCAGGGTCAAATCGAACTTGGCGACCTGCCCCGGCGCGGCCACGCCTTCGAGGCTCAGATCGCCGAGCGCCAGGTTCGGGCCGACGTTGCTGTCCCAGCTCAGCGTGGTCTGGAACAGCGGGCTGTGCGCCAGGCTGCGCACCGGCCGGGCAATTTCCACTACTTGCTCGAACGGCAGATCCTGATGCGCCTGGGCTTGCAGGGTTTGCGCCTTGACCCGCGCCAGCAGCGCGGCCACGCTTGGCTCGCCCGAGGTGTCGATGCGCAAGGCCAGGGTGTTGACGAACATGCCGATCAGGCCTTCGACTTCGGCCCGGGTGCGGTTGGCCACCGGCGAACCGATCACCACATCGGACTGCCCGGACAAACGACTCAGCAACAGCGACCAGGCACTCATCAGGGTCATGAACAGGGTCACGCCGTGGCGCTGACTCAAGGCTTTGAGCCCATTGCTCATACGCCCATCCAGCCGTACTTCGACGCTGCTGCCGGCAAAATCCTGCTGTGGCGGACGCGGACGGTCGGTGGGCAGGGTCAGCAACGCCGGCGCGCCGTCGAGAGTCTGCTGCCAGTAATCGCTCTGGCGCTGCAGCACTTCACCGCTGAGCCAGCGCCGTTGCCACACGGCGTAGTCACCGTATTGCAGCGCCAGCGGTGGCAACGGATCGGACTGGCCTTGACTGAAGGCCTGATACAGCGCCATCAGTTCGGGAGTCAGTACGCCCATCGACCAGCCGTCGGCGACGATGTGATGCACGGTCAGCAACAGCACGTGATGATCATCGGCCATTTGCACCAGCCGCCCGCGAATCAGCGGATCGTGCTGCAGATCGAAGGCGGTCGCGGCTTCCTGCGCGAGCAGCGCCTGCACGCTGGCTTCGGCCTGCGGGTCCTGGCGCAGGTCTTCCGTCTGCAACAGCAGGCCGTTTTCGACGGGTGCAATCGTCACCTGCGCCTGATCGTCGATGCTGACGAAGCGGCTACGCAAGGTTTCGTGCCGCGCGACGATCTGCACCAGTGCGCGTTGCAGCGCTTCGTCATCGAGCCGCCCGCGCAAGCGCAGGCCAATCGGAATGTTGTACGCCGAGTTGCCGCCCGACATCTGGGCGAGGAACCACAGACGTTGCTGGGCGAAGGACAACGTACCGTCACGCGGCACCGCTACGATCGGCGGTTGGCTGCTGACCTCCGCTGCGCGCAGGCACTCGGCAACCGCCGCCAGTTCGGCGTTGGCGAACAGATCGGCCAGCACCAGTTCCAGTCCCATCTGTTGCCGCACCTGCGCGACCATGCGCATCGCCAGCAGCGAGTGGCCGCCAAGTTCAAAGAAGTGATCATGGCGACCGACCCGCTCGACGTGCAGCACGTCGGCCCAGATTTGCGCCAGTGCGGTTTCCAGTGCGCCTTGCGGCGCGGCGTACTCACGGGTGAACAGCGCGGTCAGATCGGGTTTCGGCAACGCCTTGCGATCGACCTTGCCATTGGCAGTCAGCGGCAGCGCGTCGAGACGGACGAACGCCGCCGGCACCATGTACTCCGGCAACTGCGCCGACAGGTGCTCGCGCAGTTCAGCGACGCTCAGCGGTTCGCCCTGCCCGGTGTAATACGCCACCAGCCGGGGCTGGCCAGGCTCGTCCTCACGGGCCAGCAACACCGCGTCCTGAATACCGGGGAGCTGGTTGAGGCGGGTTTCAATTTCCCCCAGTTCAATGCGTACGCCACGGATTTTCACCTGATCGTCGTTGCGTCCGAGGTATTCAAGGGTGCCGTCCTCGCGCCAGCGCGCAAGGTCACCGCTGCGGTACATGCGCGCATTTGGCAAGGGGCTGAACGGGTCGTGCAGGAAGCGCTCGGCAGTCATGTCCGGCCGGTTCAGGTAACCCCGGGCCACGCCGGCCCCGCCGACGTACAACTCGCCCATCACCCCCAGCGGCACCGGACGCTGGTGCCCGTCGAGCAGGTACACCGTGGCATTGCTCAGCGGTTTACCGATGTGCAAGACACCACCCGCCTCAATCAGGCCGGAGGTCGCGACCACCGTGGCCTCGGTCGGGCCATAGTTGTTGATCACCCGGAACGCCTGGTTACGGGTGAACTGGCGCAAGCGATCGCCGCCGATCAACAGGGTTTTCAAGGTTGGATGCGTCAGCCCCTGACTGAAGGCGTATTCGGCCACCGGGGTCGGCAGGAAGCTCACGTCCAGCGGCTGCGCGCGCCACCAGTCGAGCAGCGCGTCGATGTCTTCGTTGCCGTCGTGGCTCGGCGCCAGATGCAGCGTCGCGCCACAGCACAACGCCGGCCAGACTTCCCAGGCCATCGCGTCGAAACCGAACCCGGCCAGACTTGAGGTGTGGCCGCCAGCGTGCAGGTCGAAGGCCTCGCAGTGCCAGTCCACCAGGTTGCTCAGCGTGTGGTGCTCGACCATCACACCTTTCGGCAGACCGGTGGAACCGGAGGTGTAAATCACGTAGGCCAGGTGCTGCGGCGTCAGGGCTGGCAACACAGGATTGACGACGTTGTCGCTGGACCATTGGCGCTGATCAAGATCGATCACCGGCACCGCCAGTGCCGGCAACCGTGCGCGCAGATCGCTCTGGGTCAGCACGGCGACCGGCGCACTGTCTTGCAGCAGATAGCCCAGGCGTTCCGCTGGGTGTGCCGGATCGACCGGTACGTAACCGGCGCCGGCCTTGAGAATCGCCACCAGTCCGACCAGCGTATCCAGCCCACGGCGGGCGACAATGGCCACGCGATCGTCAGGCTGCACACCCGCGGCGATCAGGTGATGCGCCAAGGCGTTGGCCTGGCGGTTCAACTCGGCATAACTCAGCGTGACTCTGGCAGACTGCGCCGCCAGCGCTTGCGGGCGTTCAGCCACCTGCTGCTCGAAGCGTTGGGCAATCGTCAGCCCTTGCGGGTAATCGACGCCGGTCGCGTTGAACCCGACCAACAGTTGCTCGCGCTCGGCCACCGGCAGGATCGACAGGCGTTCCAGACCCTGATGCGGCGCGTGTTCCAGCGCCTCCACCAGGCTGTACAAGGCGCATTGCAGATAATCGCAGGTGCGCTGCGCATCGATGCCGGCACCGGCCAGTGCCGTCAGGCTGAAACCTTCGCCCAAGTCGTCGACACTGAGGGTCAGGCGATAGTTGCTGTGCTCTTCGGCTTCGAGCAATTGCATACCCTGCCAGGCCGCTTGAGCTTCGGCAGAACCGCCGCCCGCCGAGGCGCCGTGGCGATAGTTGAACAAGGTGCTGAACAGCGGCGTGGTCGGCGCCATTGCGCTGCAATGCTGAATGCGCGCCAGTTGCGCGTGTTCGTGCTGCAACAACTGGCTCAGCAATTGATGCGTCGCCAATGCCGCACCCTTGACGCTGTGCGCGCTCAGGTCGATGCGCAGCGGCAAGGTGTTGATGAACACCCCGAGCGCGCGTTCGGCGCCCTCGCCGCCCTGCAAGCGGCCAAGCAATACCGTGCCGAACACCACATCGTCGCGGCCCGACAATTGCCCGAGCACCTGCGCCCAGGCCAGGTGCATCAGGCTTGCGGCGCTGACACCCAGACGCCGCGCCTGACTGCGAAGGGTCCGGCTCAGGGTGGCGTCGAGCGTCAGTCGGGCCTGTTCGGCCAGCCCTTCGTGGGGCGGATTCTGGCCGTAAGGCAAGGTCGGCTCGTCGACGTCGCCGAGCATGTCGCGGAAGAAGTTTTCGTGCTGCTGGTCGCTCAGCCCCGACAGGGTGTGCGCCACGTAATTGCGATACGGTACCGGCTCGGCCAGACGGTGCGGCAGGCCGACCAGGAAGGCCTGCATCTCATGTTGCAGCACCTCCAGCGCCACGTGGTCCATGATCAGGTGATGGAACAGCAGCAGCGCCACCACGCGCTGATTGGCGTCGTCCCAAGCGTGTACCACGCGCATCAGCGGCGCCTGATTGACCGCCATGCGGTAATGCCCGGCGTCGAAGCGAGCGCGCAATTGCTCCAGTACATCGCCGTCCGCCGCGTCCAGCGCAAGGCTTTCACAAGCCAGCGGCGCCTCGCGCCAGACCACTTGCACCGGGTCTTTCAGCCCGTCCCAGAACAGCGAGGTGCGCAGGATGTCATGGCGCTGGATCACGCTTTGCAGCGCTTGGGTGAAGGCCTGCAAGCGCTGTTCAGCGGCGAACGCAAACTGCGCCTGCAACACGTACGGATCACCCTGCACCGCGGACAGGTGATGAAACAGGATGCCGGTCTGCAGCGGCGCCAGCGGGTAAATGTCCTGCACGTTGGCGACGCCGCCGGGAATGCTGGCGACGATGCGGTCAATGCTCGGCTGATCGAGCGCCACCAATGGCAGCAGCTCAGGGGTAATGCATGTGCAATCTGCAGTGATGAGGTTGACCGCGACTTCAGCCTCGGGCTCACCGCCCACGGCAGCGGCCAGCGCCGCCAGGGTCGGCTGGTTGAACAGCACGCGAATGTCGGCGCTCAGGCCGGCACGACGCATTTTTGCCACCAGGTTGACCGCCAGCAGCGAGTGCCCTCCGAGTTCGAAGAAGTGATCGTGGCGCCCTACCCGCTCGACATTGAGCAGTTCGGCCCACAGCCGGGCGAGGATGATTTCCACTTCGCCGACCGGGGCTTCGTATTCACGGGCAGTCAGCGCTGTCAGATCCGGCGCCGGCAGTGCCTTGCGGTCGAGTTTGCCGTTGGGGCTGAGTGGCAACACATCGAGATGCACAAACACGGCAGGCACCATGTAGTCCGGCAGGCGCTCCAGCAAGTGGCTGCGCAGGACGTCGACCTCCAGGCGTGCGCCGGTGTAGTACGCCACCAGACGCTTGTCGCCGGGTACGTCTTCACGGGCCAGCATGGCGGCTTCCTGCACGCCGTCGATCTGGGTCAGGCGGGCCTGGATTTCGCCGAGTTCGATGCGCAGGCCACGGATCTTCACTTGATCGTCGTTGCGGCCCAGGTATTCGATATTGCCGTCCGGCAGATAACGGGCGACGTCGCCGGTGCGGTACATCCGTCCATTGGACTGGAACGGATCGTCGAGGAAGCGTTCGGCGCTCAACTCCGGGCGATTCAGATAACCGCGTGCCACCTGCACGCCGCCGATGTACAGCTCGCCGACCACACCGTGCGGCACCGGTTGCTGCTGCGCATCGAGGATGTACATCCGGGTGTTGGCGATCGGTTTGCCGATCGGCGTGTTGTCCGGGGTCTGCTCCAGCGGCCCCGCGCAGTTCCACGCCGTGACGTCCACCGCCGCCTCGGTCGGGCCGTAGAGGTTGTGCAGTTCACTGCCCGGCAGTTGCTGCTTGAAGCGCCGCACCACGCTGCCCGGCAACGCTTCGCCGCTGCACATCACCTGACGCAAACCGCCGCAGCGTGCGGTGTCGGCGTGGGCGAGGAACACGTCGAGCATCGACGGTACAAAGTGCAGTGTGGTGATGTGCTCGCGCTCGATGATTTCGCTCAGATACAGCGGATCCTTGTGCCCCTCAGGCCGGGCCATGACCAGACGTGCGCCAGTCATCAATGGCCAGAAGAACTCCCAGACCGAGACGTCGAAGCTGAACGGCGTTTTTTGCAGCACCGTGTCCGCTGCCGTCAGTTGATAAGCGTCCTGCATCCACAGCAGGCGGTTGACCACCCCGCTATGTTCGTTGATCACGCCTTTTGGTTGGCCAGTGGAGCCCGAGGTGTAGATCACGTACGCGGTGTGCTGCGGGGTCAGTTCAGCGACCGCCAAATTGTCCGTCGGCAGCACTTGCCATTGCGGCTGATCCAGATCGATCAGCGGCACCGCCACGTCGCCGAGCAACGAACGAGTAGAACCCTGCACCAACACCGCCAGCGGCGCGCTGTCCTCCAGCATGTAGGCCAGACGTTCCAGCGGATACGCCGGGTCCAGCGGCACATAACCGCCGCCGGCCTTGAGGATCGCCAGCAGCCCGACCACCATGTCCAGACCACGCTCCACGCAGATCCCGACCCGTGAATCCGCCTGCACGCCCAACTCACGCAGGTGCCGCGCCAGTTGATTGGCCCGGGCATTGAGTTCGGCATAAGTCAGCGCCAGCTCCCCGGCAACCACGGCTGACGCCCGCGGCGAGCGCTGCACCTGCGCCTCGAACAGCCCATGAATGGTCTGCTCAAGGTGGTAATCGACCGCCGTGGCATTGAACTCGACCAGCAAGCGCTGCTGTTCTTCCTGCGCCAGCAGCGGCGCATGTTCCAGCACTGCCTGATCGTTGGCGACCATCGCCTGCAACAGGCGCTGCAAGTAACCGACAAAACGCTGCACCGTGGTTTCGTCGAACAGCGCCGTGGCGTATTCCAGCGAGCCGCGAATCACGCCATTGGACTCGCTCAGGTTCAGCGACAGGTCGAACTTGGCAAAGTGGCTCGGTTCGGCCACGCCTTCCAGGGTCAGTTCGCCGAGGGCCAGCGCCGGGCTTTCGAGACCGTCCCAGCTCAGCAACGTCTGAAACACCGGGCTGTGCGCCAGGCTGCGCACTGGCCGGATGACTTCCACCACTTGCTCGAAAGTCAGGTCCTGATGCGCCTGCGCCAGCAGGGTTTGCGCCTTGACCCGCGCCAGCAGCGCTTCGACGCTGAGTTCGCCCGACGTATCGATGCGCAAGGCCAGGGTGTTGACGAACATGCCGATCAGCCCTTCGATCTCGGCGCGGGTGCGGTTGGCCACCGGCGAGCCGATCACCACGTCCGACTGCCCGGACAGGCGACTGAGGAGCATCGCCCAGGCACTCATCAGCGTCATGTACAAAGTCACGCCGTGGCGCTGGCCCAAAGCTTTGAGCCCGGCGCTCAGACGTTCGTCGAGCACTACGGCGACGCTGCTGCCGGCATAGTCCTGCTGCGCCGGTCGCGGTCGGTCGGTGGGCAACATCAGCAGCGCCGGGGCGCCGGCGAGCGTCTGTTGCCAGTACTCGCTCTGGCGTTGCAGCACTTCGCCGCTGAGCCAGCGCCGCTGCCACACCGCGTAGTCGGTGTATTGCAGTGCCAGTGGCGGCAACGGATCGGGTTGACCGTGACTGAACGCCTGATACAGCGCCATCAGTTCGCGGGTCAGTACACCCATCGACCAGCCATCGGAGATGATGTGGTGCAGGGTCAGCAACAGCACGTGGTGATCGTCGGCCAACCGCACAAGGCGTCCGCGAATCAGCGGATCGTCCTGCAAGTCGAACGGCCCCGAGGCTTCGCCCTGAATCAGCGCTTGCAGGGTTTCGTCAGGCTGCGGGTGCTGGCGCAGGTCTTCGACCCGCAGCAGCAGGCCGGTATCCACCGGGGCTATCAGCACCTGGGCTTCGTCATTGAATTGGGCGAAGCGGCTGCGCAGGGTTTCGTGGCGGGCGACGATGCGCGCCAGTGCGCGTTGCAGCGCGGCGTCATCAAGGCGGCCGCGCAGGCGCAGCGCCACGGGAATGTTGTAGGCGGTGTTGGCGCCTTCCATTTGCGCGAGGAACCACAGGCGCTGCTGGGCGAACGACAGCGGCAAGGCACCGTCACGGGCTACCGGCACGATCTGCGGTTGCGCACTGCGTCCGGCCGCGCTCAGCAGCAACGCGACCGCCGCCAGTTCAGCGTTGGCAAACAGATCACCCAGCGCCAGCTCGACACCGAGCCGTTGCCGCACCTGCGAGACCATGCGCATCGCCAGCAGCGAATGGCCGCCGAGTTCGAAAAAGTGATCCAGACGCCCCACCTGCTCGACCTGCAGCACATCGGCCCAGATCTGCGCCAGCGCGGTTTCCACTTCGCCTTCGGGCGCCACGTATTCGCGGGTGAACAGCGCCGCCAGATCCGGCGCCGGCAAGGCTCGGCGATCGACCTTGCCATTGGCAGTCAACGGCAACGCGGCGAGTTTGACGAACGCCACCGGCACCATGTATTCCGGCAGGCGGCTGAGCAATTGCGCGCGCAACTCGCCGACCGGCAGCGCCTCGACCTGTGCCTGTTCGGTGAAGTACGCCACCAGTCGCGGCTGCCCGGGCTGGTCTTCGCGGGCCAGCAGCACCGCTTCCTGAATCCCCGGCAACTGGTTGAGGCAGGTTTCGATTTCCCCCAGCTCTATGCGCACGCCACGGATTTTCACCTGATCGTCGTTGCGCCCCAGATACTCGATATTGCCGTCCGCGCGCCAGCGTGCGAGGTCACCAGTGCGGTACATGCGTGCGTTCGGCGCCGTGTTGAACGGGTCACGCAGGAAGCGCTCGGCAGTCATTTCCGGGCGGTTCAGGTAGCCACGGGCGACCCCGGCACCGCCGACGTACAACTCGCCAGCGACACCAATCGGCACCGGGCGTTGCTGCTCGTCGAGCAGGTACACGGTGGCATTGCTCACCGGTTGGCCGATGTGCAGCGCATCGCCGCTTTCGACTAACCCCGAGGTCGCGACCACCGTGGCCTCGGTCGGGCCGTAGTTATTGATCACGTCGAAATGCTGGTGGCGATTGAACTGGCGCAAGCGATCGCCGCCGATCAGCAGCGTGCGCAAGGTCGGGTGTTCGAGGTGCTGGCTGAAGGCGTATTCGGCCACCGGGGTCGGCAGAAAACTCACGTCCAGCGGCTGCGCGCACCACCAGGCCAGCAGCGCATCGATGTCTTCGCCGCCCTCGTGGGTCGGCGCCAGATGCAGGGTCGCGCCCGCGCACAGCGCCGGCCAGACTTCCCAGGCCATCGCATCGAAACCGAAGCCGGCCAGGCTTGAAGTGTGGCGACCGGCGCACAAGTCGAACGCTGCGCAGTGCCAATCGACCAGATTGCTCAGCGTATGATGCTCGACCATCACGCCCTTGGGCAGGCCGGTGGAGCCGGAGGTGTAGATCACGTAGGCCAGGTGTGCGGTGTTCAGGCCAGGCACTTGCGGGTCATGCGCAACGCCCTGCGGCCAGGTGCAGCGATCGAGTTCAATCACCGGCACGGCCAGCGCCGGCAAGCGCTCGCGCAGATTGTTTTGGGTCAGAACCGCCACCGGCGCGCTGTCGCCGAGCAGGTAGTTCAAACGCTCGGTCGGGTGTGCCGGGTCAATCGGCACATAACCGGCGCCAGCCTTGAGGATCGCCACCAGTCCGACCAGCGTGTCCAGCCCGCGACGGGCAACGATGGCGACTCGATCATCGGGTTTCACCCCGCGTTCGATCAGGTGATGCGCCAGAGCGTTGGCCTGACGGTTGAGTTCGGCGTAGGTCAATTGGCTGTCGGCACACACCGCCGCCACTGCCTCAGGCCGCTCGGCCACCCGTGCCTCGAAACGCTGGTGAATGGTCAGGGTGTTGCTGAATTCAACCTGAGTCGAATTGAAGCCGAGCAGCACCTGCGCAAGCTCCGCCGCCGGCAGGATCGGCAGTTGATTGACCGGCGTCTGCGGCGCCTGCTCCAGCGCGAGCACGAGGTTTTCCAGCGCGCAGTGCAGGTAGTCGCAGATGCGCTGCGGATCGGTTTGCGTGCTGGCCAACAGGGTCAGGCTGAACGCGTCACCGAGGTCATCGACGCTCAGGGTCAGCGGATAGTTGCTGCGCTCCTCGGAGTGCAACGTGGAGATACCGTCCCACGCCGCGAGGGTTTGCGCACTGGCACTGGCGACGTTGTGGCTGTGGCGATAATTGAGCAGCGTGCTGAACAGCGGCGTTGGCGCCACCACGTGACTGCAGCGCTGGGCCAGGGCCAGCGGCGCATGTTCGTGGCGCATCAGCGTGGTCAGGCGTGCATGCGTGGCGTTGACCGCCGCACGCACGTCCTGGCTGTCGATATCCACCCGCAGCGGCAAGGTATTGATGAAAATTCCCAACGCGCGGTCAATCGCCTCGGCACCTTGCATGCGCCCCATCAGCACCGTGCCGAACACCACCTGCTGCTTGCCGGTGAGCGCCGCCAGCACCTGCGCCCAACCGAGGTGAAACAGGCTCGCGACACTGACCCCGAGCGTCCGCGCCTGCGCCCGCAAGCGCTGACCGAGCAGCGTTTCGACCGGCACGCTCAGTTCGACGATGTGGCTGCCGTCACCCTGCACGTCTTGCAGACCGTAGGGCAGCGTCGGCTCGTCGATGGCGCCGAGCATGTCGCGGAAAAATGCCTCGTGTTCGGCTTCGCTGACGCCCAGTCGTGCCTGGGCCACGTAATTGCGGAACGGCACCGGGCGTCCGAGCGACTCACTCTGTCCGGTGAGGCAGGCACGCATTTCATGACGCACCACGTCGAGGGCCGAGTGATCGAGGGCCATGTGATGGAACAGCAGCGTGGCGACCACCCGTTGCCCGGCCTCATCCCAGGCGTGGGCCAGGCGCATCAGCGGCGCGCGAGTCACGTCGAGGCGGAAGTGCCGAGCGTCGAAGCGTTCGTGCAGATACGCCAGAACATCGCTGTCGGCGTCTGGCAGCAACACCGCTTCCACCGGCAGTTCGGCCCGACGCCAGACCACCTGCACCGGCGCGTCCAGCCCTTGCCAGAACACCGCAGTGCGCAGGATGTCGTGGCGATCGATCACCGTTTGCAACGCTTGGGCGAACGCCTGAAAACGCTCACGGCTGGCAAATGCGAAGTGCGACTGCATGACATACGGGTCGCCCTCACCGCCACTGGCGTGGTGATAAAGGATGCCTTCCTGCAGCGGCGCCAGCGGGTAAATGTCCTGCACATTGGCCGCGCCGCCGGGCACTTGCTCGACCAGACGGTCAATGGTCACCTGGTCGAGTTCGACCAGGGTCAGCATCGCCGGGGTGATGCGGGTGGTGCCCGGGACAATGCCATTGGCCGGCACCTCGACCTGGCCGTGTTTGGTGGCCGAGTATTGCCCGGTCTTGATCAGCTCGATCAGTGCCGGTTTGTGCTCGCGCAGCAGCACCAGCAAGGCCGGGTCGTTCAACGCCTGCTTGTTGCCGTTGACCCGCAATTGGTCGTCCGAGACCGCCAGCTGGATATCTTTAGCCTTCAATGTGGCCAACAGTTCGATCACGTTCACAGGACGATCTCCATTCGTTCGGTAATTGCGGCGTAGCCGGCCAGGGTTGGATGTTCGAACAACGACCTGACATCGGCTTCCATGCCTTCCTGACGCAGGCGGCCGATCAGACTGACCGCCAGCAGCGAGTGACCACCCAGTTCGAAGAAGTGATCGTGGCGCCCTACCCGCTCGACATTGAGCAGTT
>NZ_NQYG01000096.1:0-15138 GCF_002878485.1 Pseudomonas sp. AD21 | reverse complement strand
TTTGGCGTCTGAAAAAGTGACTCGCCGTAAGGGCGAAACCGCCACCCGCCCCACCCACTAAAACGGATATACCCCCACCCCCAAGAACATGGTCGGCCCAAAGGCCGCCAAGACAAACAGCCCAAAAAAAACCCCCAAGGCATACACCTCAGGGGCTTCAGACAAAACAGCTCAACGCTTAGTGGTGCTCACGCGTCGCACGGAATTTCACATCCGGCCAACGCTCTTCCATCAACGCCAGGTTAACCCGCGTCGGCGCGAGATAGGTCAGGTGACCGCCGCCGTCGACCGCAAGGTTTTCTACTGCCTTGTTGGAGAATTCTTCGAGCTTCTTCTTGTCGCCGCATTCGATCCAGCGCGCAGAGTACACAGTGATCGGCTCGTAGGAGCACTCGACCTTGTATTCCTCCTTCAAACGGCTCGCGACCACATCGAACTGCAGCACACCGACGGCGCCAAGAATGATGTCGTTGCTGCGCTCCGGGAAGAACACCTGCGTCGCGCCTTCTTCGGCCAACTGCTGCAGGCCCTGACGCAGTTGCTTGGATTTCAGCGGATCACGCAGACGCACGCGACGGAACAGCTCCGGGGCGAAGTGCGGGATACCGGTGAAACCGAGGGTTTCGCCTTCGCTGAAGGTGTCGCCGATCTGGATCGTGCCGTGGTTGTGCAGACCGATGATGTCGCCAGCAAAGGCTTCTTCAAGCTGCTCACGCTCGGAGGAGAAGAACGTCAGGGCGTCGCCGATGCGCACGTCCTTGCCGGTACGCACGTGGCGCATCTTCATGCCTTTCTCGTACTTGCCCGAGCAGATACGCATGAAGGCGATGCGGTCACGGTGTTTCGGGTCCATGTTCGCCTGGATCTTGAAGATGAAGCCCGAGAACTTCTCTTCCACCGGCTCGACGGTACGCTCGTTGGCCACACGGGCCAGCGGACGCGGCGCCCAGTCAACGACAGCGTCGAGCACGTGGTCGACCCCGAAGTTACCCAGCGCGGTACCGAAGAACACCGGGGTCAGTTGACCGTCGAGGAATTCCTGCTGGTTGAACTCGTGGCAGGCGCCCTGCACCAGTTCCAGCTGCTCGATGAAACGCTCGTACTCGTCGCCCAGATGCGCGCGGGCTTCGTCCGAATCGAGCTTCTCGATGATCTTGGTTTCGGTGCGTTCGTGACCGTGACCGGCGGTGTAGACAATAATGTAGTCGTCAGCCAGGTGGTACACGCCCTTGAAGTCGCGGTAGCAACCGATCGGCCAGGTGATCGGCGCAGCCTTGATTTTCAGAACGGCTTCGATCTCGTCGAGCAGTTCGATCGGGTCGCGAATGTCACGGTCGAGTTTGTTGATGAAGCTGACGATCGGCGTGTCACGCAGACGGCAAACGTCCATCAGCGCAATGGTCCGTGGCTCGACACCTTTACCGCCGTCGAGAACCATCAATGCCGAGTCGACCGCCGTCAGGGTGCGGTAGGTATCTTCGGAGAAGTCTTCGTGGCCCGGGGTGTCGAGCAGGTTGATCATGTGTTCGCGATACGGGAACTGCATGACCGACGTGGTAATGGAAATACCCCGCTGCTTCTCCATCTCCATCCAGTCGGATGTCGCATGGCGATCGGATTTACGGGATTTCACCGTGCCGGCCACTGCAATCGCCTTGCCCATCAACAGGAGCTTTTCGGTGATCGTGGTTTTACCGGCATCGGGGTGGGAAATAATGGCGAAAGTGCGGCGTTTCGCGACTTCGGCGGCCTGGTTGGTCATGGGAAATCGCCTGGCGGTGATTCAAAAAAGGGCCGCGATTATAGCCCAAGTCGATGCAATAACCGAACCGTTGAGCACATTAAGGGTGGCCAAATGCTGCCCCAGATGGGAACCTTTTAAAGCACGGAGACGTCCATCCCCTGTTACGACATTTCGTCAGGGGCTGAAAAATCAGCAAGTTAGCCTGACGAGGCTGCGCTCATGGCTCGCTTACAGACCGCTTTGCCGGCTCTGAAAAACGGCTACTTTTCGCGAACGACTCTCCCGGCAGCCAGGCATGGCATGCCACTCGGGACTGCGCTCGCCGACTACAAAAAAAGGAGTCCGCCTGTGGCTATCCGCTATGGCAAAGGGCTGATGGGAGGTGCGGTGGTGATCGCGCTCCTGGCCCTGCTGGTCCACTGGATCGGCATCAACACGATCGAACACTACCGCGACGATTTGTTGTTTTACCTGCAAGCTCATCTGATTCTCGTCCTCGCTTCAATGCTGGCCGCCCTGGTCGTGGGCATCCCCGCCGGTATCTTTCTCAGTCGCCCGACCATGGTCGGCCGCGCTGAACGCTTCATGCAGATCTTCAATATCGGCAACACCGTGCCACCGCTGGCGGTACTGGCGATTGCCCTGGGGATTCTCGGCATCGGCAGTGGCCCGGCGATCTTCGCTTTATTCCTCGCCTCCTTGTTGCCGATTGTGCGCAACACCTACGAAGGCCTTAAAAACGTTCAGGGTTCGCTCAAAGAAGCGGCCGTCGGCATCGGCATGACCCCGCGTCAGGTGTTGTGGAAAGTCGAACTGCCCAACGCCGTGCCGATCATCGTCGGTGGCGTGCGTGTGGCATTGGCGATCAACGTCGGGACCGCGCCGCTGGCGTTCCTGATCGGCGCCAACAGCCTCGGCAGCCTGATCTTCCCCGGCATCGCCCTGAACAATCAGCCGCAACTGCTGCTCGGTGCCGCGTGCACCGCGCTGCTGGCCCTGCTGCTCGATGGCGTGGTCACCCTCGCCAGCCGTCTCTGGCTGGAACGCGGTCTGCGCCCGTCTTAAGGCTTTTGCGAAGGAATATTTATGAAACGGCTTAGCTTGATTCTGGGTTGCGTCCTGCTGTTCGCAGGATTTGCCCAATCGACGGAAAAACCGCTCATTCGCCTCGGCGCTCGAGTATTTACCGAGCAGACCCTGCTCGCCGAAATCACCGCGCAATACCTGCGCAGCAAAGGTTACGACGCGCAGATCACCGGTGGTCTGGGCAGCAACCTGGCCCGCAGCGCCCACGAAAGCGGACAGTTGGACATGCTCTGGGAATACACCGGCGTGTCGCTGGTGGCTTACAACCATGTCACTGAAAAACTCGACAGCGCCCAGTCCTACGCCCGGGTCAAAGAACTCGACGCGAAAAAAGGCCTGGTCTGGCTGACCCCGTCGAAATTCAGCAACACCTACGCCCTCGCGCTGCCAAAAAACGTCGCCGAGAAATACCCGCAGATCAACAACATCAGCCAGTTGAATGAAGTGCTGCGCGCCGAGGCCAAGACCAACCATCTGGTGGCACTGGACACCGAGTTTGCCAACCGCTCTGACGGTCTCGACGGCATGGTCAAACTCTACGACATGAACCTGACCCGCAAAAACATCCGGCAGATGGACGCGGGGCTGGTCTACACCGCGCTGCGCAACGGCCAGGTGTTTGCCGGTCTGGTCTACACCACTGACGGCCGCCTCAACGCTTTCGGCCTGAAGCTGCTGGAAGACGACAAGCACTACTTCCCCGACTACACCGCTGCGCCAGTGGTGCGTCAGGCCTACCTCGACGCGCATCCGCAACTGGCCGAGCAACTCAAACCGCTGGCCGAACTGTTCGACGACGAAACCATGCGTCAGCTCAACGCACGGGTCGACGTCGATCACGAAAGCCCATCGAAAGTTGCCGCCGATTTCCTGCGCCAACATCCGCTGAATTAAGAGAGGAGAAGTCATGGAATTCCTGAACGCCTTTTCCCATCTCGACTGGCAGCAGGTGATGCACCTGACCTGGCAGCACATCACCCTCGTCGGCATCGCCGTGACCCTGGCGATTGTCGCTGGCGTGCCGCTGGGTATTCTGATGACGAGGTTTCCGACCCTCGCAGGTCCCTTGCAGGCCAGCGCCACGGTGCTGCTGACCGTGCCGTCGATTGCGCTGTTCGGCCTGCTGCTGCCGTTCTACTCCAAGTTCGGCCAGGGCCTTGGGCCGATGCCGGCGATCACCGCCGTGTTCCTTTATTCACTGTTGCCGATCATGCGCAACACCTACCTCGCATTGACTGGCGTCGAACCGGGTATCCGTGAAGCCGCACGCGGCATCGGCATGACCTTCGGCCAGCGCCTGCGCATGGTCGAGCTGCCGATTGCGGTGCCAGTGATTCTCGCCGGCGTGCGCACTGCCGTGGTGATGAACATCGGCGTGATGACCATCGCCGCGACCATCGGCGCCGGTGGCCTCGGCGTGCTGATCCTCGCTTCCATCAGCCGCAGCGACATGTCGATGCTGATTGTCGGCGCGCTGCTGGTCAGTCTTCTGGCGATCTTCGCCGACCTCCTCCTGCAGTGGCTGCAACGTACGCTGACTCCAAAAGGACTGCTCAAATGATCGAACTTCAAAACCTCAGCAAAACTTTCCAAAGCAACGGCAAAGACGTCAAAGCCGTGGACTCGGTAAGCCTGACCGTCAATGAAGGCGAAATCTGTGTGTTCCTCGGGCCATCGGGTTGCGGCAAAAGCACCACGCTGAAGATGATCAACCGCCTGATCAAACCGACCTCGGGCAAGATCCTCATCAACGGTGAAGACACCACTGATCTCGACGAAGTGACCCTGCGTCGCAACATCGGCTACGTGATTCAGCAGATAGGTCTGTTCCCGAACATGACCATCGAAGAGAACATCGTCGTCGTGCCGAAACTGCTCGGCTGGGACAAACAGAAATGCCACGACCGCGCTCGTGAACTGATGAGCATGATCAAGCTTGAGCCCAAGCAGTATCTGCATCGCTATCCGCGTGAATTGTCCGGTGGTCAGCAACAGCGCATCGGCGTGATCCGCGCACTGGCGGCCGATGCTCCACTGTTGCTGATGGATGAGCCGTTCGGTGCGGTCGACCCGATCAACCGCGAGATGATCCAGAACGAATTCTTCGAGATGCAACGGGCGCTGAACAAGACCGTGATCATGGTCAGCCACGACATCGACGAAGCGATCAAGCTGGGCGACAAGATTGCGATCTTCCGCGCCGGCAAACTGCTGCAGATCGATCACCCGGACACCCTGCTCGCGCATCCGGCGGACGACTTCGTCAGCAACTTCGTTGGCCAGGACAGCACCCTGAAGCGCCTGCTGTTGGTCAAAGCCGAAGATGCGGCGGACAACGCACCGTCGGTGAGCCCGGAAACCCCGGTGGCCGATGCGCTGGAATTGATGGACGAGCATGACCGCCGCTACGTGGTGGTCACCTGTGCCGAGAACAAGGCGCTGGGTTATGTGCGTCGCCGCGACCTGCACCGTCAGACTGGTACCTGCGCGCAGTTCCTCCGGGAGTTCAACGCCACGGCGGCGTACGACGAGCATTTGCGCATCCTGCTGTCGCGCATGTACGAGTTCAATCGTTCGTGGCTTCCGGTGATGGACGCCGAGCGGGTGTTCCTCGGCGAGGTGACGCAGGAGTCGATTGCGGCGTATCTCAGCTCGGGACGTTCGCGCGGGATGAAGACCAATATCGTATCGCCGGCTGAGGCGGTAGTCGCCTGATTACCCGGTAAAAACACACACCCCTGTAGGAGTGAGCCTGCTCGCGATAGCGCAATATCTGCCAATGAAGATGTAGGCTGAAAAAAAGTCATCGCGAGCAGGCTCACTCCTACAGGATCAGGGGTGTTATTAAGTCATTCACAAGACGGAAAAGAATCTCAACACCTGAGAACCGGACAGCATGCCTTGCGCAGCCTTCAAAACCGGCAAAATCCCCCTCACACCCACCTTTCGCCGCCAACGTCGCCGATTTTGACGCCATCACACTTACCCACGACTTCGCCGACATAATCCGCGAACGTGCAGGTATTTTTAACACTGAAAAATTCCCGGGGAACATCTGCCCGTCATCTCGGTCGGCTACAAAGAGTGATGAACGCGACGCACGTCAGAAGCGTGCAGAAACGCGACATTTTTAGTTGATCTCAGGCCCCTCACGCCCTAAAGTTCGCGCCGAACGTCCATGCTGGAAACGATCCATCCGGCTCAAGTACTGACGACGAGACAGCAAGGCCAAGGGCAGATACGCCCGTGGCCTTTTTGCTTTCGGCGACATGCCTTGGGAAGTAGGCGAACCAAAGTGGGGATACGGAGGACGTTCATTTGCACCCATTGATAATTTTAGTTTGCCAGTAGGAGATCCCAGCATGTCGATCCAGGTCGAAGACTATTTCGCGCGCGCTACATTCGACAAAATGAAGGCGTTCGCCGACAAACAGGAAACCCCGTTCGTGGTGATCGACACCGCGATGATTGCCCAGGCCTACGATGACCTGCGCGCCGGTTTCGAATTCGCCAAGGTCTACTACGCGGTCAAGGCCAACCCGGCCGTCGAGATCATCGACCTGCTCAAAGAGAAAGGTTCGAGCTTCGACATCGCCTCCATCTATGAGCTGGACAAAGTGATGGATCGTGGCGTCAGCGCCGACCGTATCAGCTACGGCAACACCATCAAGAAATCCAAGGACATCCGCTACTTCTACGAGAAGGGCGTGCGTCTGTTCTCCACCGACTCCGAAGCCGACCTGCGCAACATCGCCAAAGCGGCACCAGGCTCGAAAGTCTACGTGCGCATCCTGACTGAAGGCTCGACCACGGCTGACTGGCCTCTGTCGCGCAAGTTCGGCTGCCAGACCGACATGGCCATGGACCTGCTGATCCTCGCTCGCGACCTGGGTCTGGTGCCGTACGGCATCTCGTTCCACGTTGGCTCGCAACAGCGCGACATCAGCGTCTGGGACGCGGCGATCGCCAAGGTCAAAGTGATCTTCGAGCGACTGAAAGAAGAAGACGGTATTCACCTGAAGCTGATCAACATGGGCGGTGGCTTCCCGGCCAACTACATCACCCGCACCAACAGCCTGGAAACCTACGCCGAAGAAATCATCCGTTTCCTGAAGGAAGACTTCGGTGATGACCTGCCGGAAATCATTCTGGAACCGGGCCGTTCGCTGATCGCCAACGCCGGCATCCTGGTCAGCGAAGTGGTACTGGTTGCACGCAAGTCGCGCACCGCCGTCGAACGTTGGGTCTACACCGATGTGGGCAAGTTCTCCGGCCTGATCGAAACCATGGACGAGGCGATCAAGTTCCCGATCTGGACCGAGAAGAAAGGCGAGATGGAAGAAGTCGTGATCGCCGGCCCTACCTGCGACAGCGCCGACATCATGTACGAGAACTACAAGTACGGTCTGCCGCTGAACCTGGCGATTGGTGATCGTCTTTACTGGTTGTCGACCGGTGCGTACACCACCAGTTACAGCGCGGTTGAGTTCAATGGCTTCCCGCCGTTGAAATCGTTTTACGTGTAAGAGCAGCTGCGAGTTTCAAGCTGCTAGCTGCAAGTGAAAAGCCCATGACGTGTCATGGGCTTTTTTGTGTCTGGCTTTGAGATTTGTGGTGTGCTTTCGATCTATACCCCTCACCCCAGCCCTCTCCCCCAAGGGGGCGAGGGGGAAAGGGAGCAGATCGGGGGGCTTTTCAAAACCTGAGGTCGACTCAGGAATTTCAGGTCGGCGAACCTCCAATATCCAACTCGGTCAGTCCCCTCTCCCTCTGGGAGAGGGCTAGGGTGAGGGGCTGTTGATCTTCAACCCACAATCCCGCGAACAATGAAGAACAGCAGCGAAGGCCCCAGCAAACACCCAAGCCCGGTGTGAAACGTAGCCGTCAACGCCCCATAAGGCACCAACCGCCGATCCGTCGCCGCCAGCCCTGCGGTCACCCCACTCACCGTCCCGGCCAGACCACCGAAAACCATCGCCGAGCGCGGGTTATCCAGGCCCATCCAGCGCGCCGCAACCGGCGTGCCGACCATCACCAGAATCGCCTTGATCAACCCGGTGGCAATCGACAGCGCCATCACATCCGAAGTCGCACCAATCGCCGCACCGGTCACCGGCCCGACGATGTAAGTCACCGCGCCCGCACCGATGGTAGTCATGCTCACCGCATCGCGATAACCGAAGGCCCAGGCCATGCTCGCGCCGACAATGAACGGCAGAATCGTGCCCAGCAGCAGCGCGATCACGCCGATCAGCCCGGCTTTCTTCGCTTCGGTCGCCTGCACTTCGAACGCAGTCGCCACAATCGCGAAATCACGCAACATCGCCCCGCCCATCAGGCCGATACCGGAGAACAGCGACAGGTCCGCCAGACCCTTTTGCCCGCCGGTCATGGTACCGCCGACCCAGGCCAGCACCAGACCGATAACGATGGCAATCGCCGAGCCGTGAATGCGCCCGAACGTCAGCCGTTTGGAGAGAATCACCGAGACCCACATGATCACGCCGACGAAGGCGAAAGCCGTGACCAGACCGTTGTGTTCCAGACCGTTTTCAATGAGGTCCCACATGTCAGCGACCTCCTACTGGCGTGCCGACGGGCGTGACTTGCGCCGGTTCGTCGGGTAACGGCTCGCCTTTATGCGTGCGGCTGATCAGGGCAATGGTGCAGCCACAGACCACCACCGAACCGATCGCCGCCAGCACCGCCACCGGGCCGCCGTGCAGCGCGGTGACGACGTTCTGTTGCGCGGCCATCGCCACCACCACCGGAATGTACATCGCGCCCCAGAAGCCGACGCCCATCTCGCAGTCTTTGGTCATGCCACCGCGCTTCTGCATCCACAACCGCGCGCAGATCAACAGGATCATGGCGATGCCGACCCCGCCGACGTTGGATTTGACGCCCAGCAGTACACCGAGCATGTCACCCATGATCACCCCTGCCAGCGTACAGATCGCCAGCAGCGCCACACCGTAAATAATCATTGTTGTAGTCCTCAAAGTGCATCGTCGAATGTTGTTTTTGTTGTTCGAAGCCTGAGTCGCGGCGGTTTATGGTCGGCGGCCACCCTCCTCTCGCAACAGCGCCTGCAAGGTGTCCAGCCGCGCACTGTCGAAGGCAGTGACCGTGCCCTGCTCGAACACCCGGCGCGCCAGCCCGGTCAGTACCGCACCGGGCGGCAGTTCGATTTGTAGCCGCACGCCGCGCTCATAAGCGCTTTGCACGGTGCCGCGCCAGTCCACCACGCGGCACATGTTGAAGGCGAGGTCGTCGCGCAGAGCGTCAGGTTTGATCACCGGACGCGCGCGGCTGCCACTCAGGTAAGCGATTATCGGGGTCTTCACTTCCACTTTCGCAAAGGCATCAGCGAGGATCTGAGCCGGTTGATCCAGCAACGGACAGTGCGACGGCACACTCACCGCCAGGCGCTTTGCCAGACCGGCGCCACGCCCGCGCGCCAGTTCGGCCACCGCTTGCATGGCCTTGTCGCTGCCGGCAATCACCACCTGGTTGTCGGCGTTGATATTGGCCAGATACACCGGCGAATCCTCGCTGTGCACCTGCGCCAGCAGCGTTTCGACTGTGGACAATTGCAGGCCGATGATCGCGGTCATGCCGTAGCCTTGTGGATAAGCTTGCTGCATCAGCTCACCGCGCAGGCTGACCAGATGCAACGCGTCGCTGAAGCTCAAAGAACCGGCAACCACCGCTGCCGGGTAAGCGCCGATGGACAGGCCGGCGACGTAATCCGCCGTGAGCCCGTCCTGCAACAGCTGCCGCGAGGCAGCGACCCCGGCGATCAACAGACACAGCTGAACGGCTCGGGTGGTGCGCAACGCTTCGGGAGAATCGAGCAGCAGGACATCTTCACCGAGCACATCACTCGCCTCGATCAAGGTTTCCCGAGGCAAACGCTGGAGCATGCCTGGCTGCTGCGCGCCCTGGCCGGGAAACACCAGCAGACTGCTCACGCTGCCTGCTCCTGCGGGTTCCATGGGTCAGACACCAGACAAGCCTGATGAGCGTTTTTCAGCAGCACTCGTGCCGACCCGCTGGCCCATTCACGCAAAGCCACAGCACCGAACGGAGTCTGCAATTGCATGTCGACCCGGCACATGGCTTGGTCGAAACGTGCGACCAGTTTGCGTGCCTGATTACGCGTGATCAGTTGCGGTGTACGCAGGATCAGATCGAGGTCACTGGCCGCGTGCATCGCAGTAAAACCGCTGGCCAATTCAAAGCCGACACTGCCGCTGACGCCCCAAACCCAACCGCAATCGTCGAGCATCGGCCGCAGTTGTTGGAGCGCCTGCATCACTGGCAGATCGCGCTCACAATCAACATGACAAAGCGCCTCCGGACTGACCCGACAGGCAATCGAATCCAGTGCCATAAACGCCGCCAACCGCTGCTCGCGCAACACACCGCGCACGCCGACCGCGACTAAACCTTCCTCGCTCAGCGCCCGCCGCACCACCACCGGTTGCCCGGCGGCCAGCGACTCGACTGCCCACTGCGGCGCATCCGCCGGCAGCTGCGCAGGCGTCATGTCCCACAGCAGATCGTGGGCCAGAGGCATGCTCACCACTGCCCCCTCAGCAGTTCGCGCACACGGCTGGATGCCTGGCGATTTTTTGCGCCAAGACGGTTGCTCAAATCAGTCGCGGCAATATCGTCGATGGCTTGCTTCAGGCATTCGCTGACCCGCGCCAGATCCTCCGCTGTCGGCTGCTCGATCTGCTGCACCGACAGGGTTTCCCAGAGCAATCCGAGGCTGGCGTAGCTGTCGATGTCGTAGGCCATCGGCGGCACGCTGGCGGCCAGCGCTTCCAGTTCCTCGACACTGCGCAAGGTCACCCGCGCCGCCGATGCCTTGCCCATGGCATGCACCATCACGCCCGGATCGCGCAGCGCGATCATGCGGTTGGCCTGATAACCGTGAGCGAGAAACGCCCCGGACATGGCCTTGCCCACCAGCAGCGCAATCAGCGGATGCCCGGCCAGACGCGCGCGGGCATAACTGTCCGCCGCACCAGCCAGCGCCTGGTGAATGCCGAGCGCTTCTTCGCGCCGGCCATAAGCCTGACTGGGTACATCGACGATGGCGATGATCGGGCGCTTCTGCGCTTTGTCGCGATCGGCAGTGATCACATCATCCACAGCCTTGGCCAAACCCCAGCCCTCGAGCAAACCGACTTCGCCGTTTCGGGCTCGAGGAAAACGATTATCCGGGTCAGCAACCACAGCGATAAAACGCCCCAGCTCACCGTCAGCAACTTTCAACGATGGCGGCAGTCCTTCAACACTTTTAGCGCCCGCGCTCAAGGCGTTGAACCAGTTCAAACCGCGCAGCGAATAACCGCTCATGAGCGCTCTCCTTGATACAGATCACGAACCACCGACGGCTCGATTTGCTGGTCGGTGTCCAGGCTCGCCAGACGTCGCAGGAACCATTCGGCGCGCTGGCTGCGTGGCTGCGCGGGCAAACCTTGCTGCAGCAGTTCACCGACCTGCTGCCGAATCTGCGCCACGTCATCGGCGACATAACGATCCACCAGACCACTGGCGAAACGTTGCTCGCCACCGGTCAGGCTCCAGATAAATGGACGATCGCGCGAGTCGTATTCTTCGATGCCGGCTTCCTGCTCGATCACCTGTGGGCCGTTCAAACCCAGGCGTGCTTCCTGAGTCACCAGCAAATAGCTGCACAGCGCAGCGGCAATCGACATGCCACCAAAGCAACCGACGCTGCCCGCCACCACCCCAACCACCGGTTGGTACTGCTGCAAATCGACAATCGCCGCATGAATATCGGCAATCGCCGCCAGCCCGAGGTTGGCTTCCTGCAAGCGCACGCCGCCGGTTTCCAGCAGCAGCACGGCGCGGGTCGGAATGCCTTTGCGGTTATCTTCGGCGGCCAGTTCCAGTGCACCGGCAATCTTCGCCCCACCGACTTCGCCGAGGCTGCCGCCCTGAAACGCGCCTTCAATCGCCGCGATTACCACCGGCAAACCATCGAGGCTGCCCTTGGCGATCACCACGCCGTCATCGGCTTGCGGCACCACGCCCTGGCGTTCGAGCCACGGCGACATGACGCGTTGAAACGGATCGAGCAATTCGCGGAAGGTCCCGGCGTCGAGCAAGGCTTTCGCCCGTTGCCGCGCACCGAGTTCGACGAAGCTGTGTTTGTGCAAAAGCGCTGCGCTGTCAGTCATGGCCGATCTCCTCGAAACCTTGTTCCAGCCGCAGGCGCACCACCCCCGGCGTCGCGCCGAAATCGTGGATATCGATGGCCATCGCCGGCGGCGTGGTACCGTCGAACATCCGCGCAAACAGGTGCTGCCAGCGCAGCTGCGCACCGTTGACCGAGGTCTGCACATTGATCGTCAGTTTGCCGGCCAGCCCCGGTTCGATCAGTACTTCCAGATCGCCCGAGCCGACACAACCGACCAGCGCCCGTCCACGTGGCGGCTGCCCGGCGGGGAATTCAAAGGATAAGGTTTCCATCAAAACGCTCCCTGAAGGATGCCGTCGCGCTCGATTCGGTCGAGCAGCAACGTGGCGGCGAGCAAGTCGGCGGCGCCACCGGGCGAGGCATTCAATGCGATGAGTTGTTGATCCAGTTCGTGCAGGCGACGACGCCCGGTGAGACTGGCGCTGCCACCGGCGTCGAGCACCGCTTGCGCGCCGTGTTGCATGGCCTGCAGACCTTGTTCACCGGCGCGGTAGAGCACGCAGGTGTCAGCGAGCTCAGTCATGATCGCGAGCAAGGCGTCGAGCCGGGCGTTCTGTTCGCCGTGGCCGTAGGCGCGGCTGCGCTTGAGTAGTGGCAGACCGCGTTGCAGCACTGAAGGGAAGCCGAGTTGTGCTTCCTCGCGGGCACCGCGTGCGCCGTAACGCAGGGCGACCTGGGCGCCGTGGCTCAAGGGTTTTGGTGCGTAGCGATCGTCCAGCAAGGCCAGACGCGCGGCGCGCAGGGTCACGGCGTTAGCACTGGAGGATTGCGGTTCCAGTGCAGCGGCAGTCACTAATAAACCCAGCGCCCAAATCGCCCCGCGATGCGTGTTCACGCCGTTGGTGGTCGCGAGCATCGCTTGCTCGCCTTCGCGGCCGATGCGGCCAATCGCTTCGCGCAACGGCAATCCGACTTCGCCTGTCGCGTTGGCGGCCTCGGCCATTTCCTTGAACGCCGGCCACAACGACAACGCCGACGCGTGCATCAGGCCCAGGTGCAAATCGGTGTGTGCGCCATTGCCACGCCGATCGACCAGCGCCGGTTTCGGCGACAGATCGGCTTCGTCGATCAGCGCATCCACCGCCAGATCGGCCAGGCGTTCGCTCAGGCTGACGGGTTTCGCTTGCAGGTTGAGTGCGTGCATTACCAGCTCCTGAATTTCGCGGGCGGGTTGTAGAGGCCGCCGGACCACTCGACCAGATCGGCCACGCTTTTCGCCGCAAGCAGTTCGCGGGTGGCGTCGGTGCGACGGATGCCGAGGTCTTCGGGCAAGGCGATCAGGCCTTCGCGGCGCATGCGTTCGGTGTCTTTCGGGTTGTGGCGCAGGCCGATGGCGGTGACGCCCGCCACCGCGGCGATCATTGCCTGGCGTTCTTCCAGCGAGCGCGCCTTGTACAGGTAGGCGATGCCTTCTTCGGTGAGCAGGTGGGTGACGTCGTCGCCGTAGATCATGATCGGCGCCAGCGGCATGCCGCTTTTCTTCGCCACTTCCACCGCATCTAGGGTTTCGACGAAGGTCGGTTTGCCGCCCTCCTGGAAGGTCTCGACCATTTGCACCACGAGTTTCTTGCCGCGTTCGAGCATCGGTTGCTGCGCATCGTCGTGGCGCATGTCCAGCCACGCAGGGGTGCCGTGACGGCGACCGCGCGGGTCGTGACCCATGTTTGGCGCCCCGCCGAAACCGGCGAGACGGCCACGGGTGACGGTTGAGGAGTGGCCATCGCCATCGACCTGCAACGTCGCGCCGATAAACAGATCCACCGCGTATTGCCCGGCGAGTTGGCAGAACATCCGGTTGGAACGCAGCGAGCCGTCGCGGCCGGTGAAGAACACGTCCGGGCGCGCGGCGATGTAGTTTTCCATGCCCAGTTCGGTGCCGAAGCAATGCACGCTTTCGACCCAGCCGCTTTCAATCGCCGGAATCAGCGTCGGGTGCGGGTTGAGCGTCCAGTTGCGGCAGATCTTGCCTTTGAGACCGAGGGATTCGCCGTAGGTCGGCAGGATCAATTCGATGGCGGCGGTGTTGAAACCGATGCCGTGGTTGAGCGACTGCACGTTGTGTTTTTCGTAGATACCGCGAATCGCCATCATCGCCATCAACACGTGCACAGGCTTGATGTGGCGTGGGTCGCGGGTGAACAGCGGTTCAATGTAGAACGGCTTGTCGGCGACCACGACGAAATCGACCCATGAGGCAGGGATGTCTACGCGGGGCAGCTCGCTGACGTCGTCGACCAACTGGTTGACCTGGACGATGACGATGCCGTCGCTGAACGCCGCCGGTTCGATCAGTGCGGGAGTGTCTTCGGTGCTGGGGCCGGTGTAGATGTTGCCTGCGCGGTCGGCCATGAACCCGGCCGAGAGCACGACGTTGGGGATCAGATCCACCACCAGTCGGGCGTAGAGTTCGATGTAAGTGTGGATCGCACCGACTTCCAGCAAGCCGTCTTCGAGCAACTGGCTGATGCGCAGGCTCTGGGTGCCGGCGAAGGAGAAGTCGAGCTTGCGGGCGATGCCGCGTTCGAACAGGTCCAGATGCTCGGAGCGACCGACGCTGGGCATGATCATATGCAGGTCGTGGAGCTTTTCCGGGTCAGCCTTGGCCAGCGAACGAGAAAGAAAATCCGCCTGCTTCTGGTTGTTGCCCTCCAGCACCACACGGTCTCCGGGATGAATCAGCGCTTCGAGCGCCTCGACGATCTTGTCGCTGGGCAACACCACACCGTCGGCCAACCCGCGCACCTTGTCGAGACGCCGCTGCTTCTCGTCACGCCGCCGCGTCCAGCGCGAGTCGGGGGAAATTGTTGTTGTCATGCTCACTCCACGGGGTTCGCTGTCGTGGAGCTAAGGTAGGCGTGTGGGGTGGGGGCATCAATCAAGCGCAGCGGCGAATCATTACGCCCAGGGTAACGATCAAAAGCACCCTCACCCTAGCCCTCTCCCGGAGGGAGAGGGGACCGATTGGGGGATGCTCAAGGGATACGCCGACCTGATCGTGCTTTACTGAATCCATAATCGACTGGGTATTTCAGGTCGATGTACAACGCCAGACACCTCGGTCGGCCCCCTC
>NZ_NQYG01000095.1:0-15491 GCF_002878485.1 Pseudomonas sp. AD21 | reverse complement strand
GGGAGCGGGCTTGCTCGCGAATGCGGTGTGTCAGGCAACATTGATGGCGACTGATACACCGCATTCGCGAGCAAGCCCGCTCCCACTTTGGGATCTATGGTTTTGCTGAAATCGGGGCAGGTAAACCCGCCCCTCATTCTTTAAGCGTAGCTTTCGATCGACGGGCAGGCGCACACCAGGTTGCGGTCGCCGAACACGTTGTCGACGCGGCCGACCGGCGGCCAGTATTTGCCTTCGATCAACGACGCCACTGGATACACCGCTTGCTCGCGGCTGTACGGATGGGTCCACTCGCCGACCAGCTCTGCCGCCGTGTGCGGGGCGTTCTTCAGCGGGTTGTCGTCCTTGTCCAGGGTGCCGTTTTCCACTGCGCGGATTTCTTCGCGGATACGGATCATGGCGTCGCAGAAGCGGTCCAGTTCTTCCTTGGATTCACTTTCGGTCGGCTCGATCATCAGCGTGCCCGCGACCGGGAACGACATGGTCGGGGCGTGGAAGCCAAAGTCGATCAGGCGTTTGGCAACGTCATCGACGCTGATCCCGCTGCTGTCTTTCAGTGGGCGCAGGTCGAGGATGCATTCGTGCGCCACCAGACCGTTGCTGCCGGTGTACAGCACCGGGTAGTGCTCTTCGAGGCGACGGGAAATGTAGTTGGCGTTGAGGATCGCCAGTTGCGAAGCACGCTTCAGACCCGCCCCACCCATCATGCGAATGTACATCCAGGTGATTGGCAGAATGCTCGCGCTGCCGAACGGTGCTGCGCAGACCGCACCTTCTTTGCGCTCCATCTGGCCATGGCCCGGCAGGAACGGGGTCAGGTGCGACTTGACGCCGATCGGGCCGACGCCCGGGCCGCCACCGCCGTGTGGAATGCAGAAGGTTTTGTGCAGGTTCAGGTGGCTCACATCGCCGCCGAACTTGCCCGGTGCGCAGAGGCCGACCATCGCGTTCATGTTGGCGCCGTCGATGTACACCTGGCCGCCGTTGTCGTGAATGATCCCGCAGATTTCGCGGATACCTTCTTCGAACACGCCGTGGGTCGACGGGTAGGTGATCATCAGCGCGGCGAGGTGTTCGCGGTGCTCGATGGCTTTGGCGCGCAGGTCTTCGATGTCGACGTTGCCACGGGCATCGCACGCGGTCACGACCACGCGCATGCCAGCCATGTTGGCGGTGGCCGGGTTGGTGCCGTGGGCGGACGAGGGGATCAGGCAGATATCGCGGCGCTCGTCGCCACGGCTCTGATGGTAAGCACGAATCGCCAAGAGACCTGCGTATTCACCTTGCGAACCGGCGTTCGGTTGCAGCGAAATCGCGTCGTAACCGGTGGCGGCGCAGAGCATCGCTTCCAGTTCATCGGTCAGTTGCTGGTAACCGGCGCTCTGTGCGGCGGGGGCGAACGGGTGCAGGGCGCCGAATTCGGCCCAGGTTACCGGGATCATTTCGCTGGCGGCGTTGAGTTTCATGGTGCACGAACCCAGCGGGATCATGGTGCGATCCAGTGCCAGGTCCTTGTCCGCCAGTTTGCGCAGGTAGCGCATCAGCTCGGTTTCCGAGTGATAACGGTTGAACACCGGGTGGCTGAGGATCGGCGACTGACGTACCAGCGCGGCCGGGATGGTGCTTTGCACGGAAGCGGCGAGGGCAGCGAAGTCCGGCAGGGTCTTGCCGTCGGCGAACAGGCTCCACAGGGTTTCGATGTCAGCCTGAGTGGTGGTTTCGTCGACCGACAGGCCCAAACGCTGAGCGTCGATCACGCGCAGGTTGATCTGCTGAGCGTGCGCCTTGTCGTGCAGTGCGGCGGTCTGCGCGCCGGTGGCGAGGGTCAGGGTGTCGAAGAAGCTGTCCTGCTCGACTTTCGCGCCCAGTGCGCTCAGGCCCTTGGCGAGAATCGCGGTCAGGTGATGCACGCGGTTGGCGATCTGGGTCAAGCCTTTCGGGCCGTGGTAGACGGCGTACATGCTGGCGATGTTGGCCAGCAGCACCTGGGCGGTGCAGATGTTCGACGTGGCCTTCTCGCGGCGGATGTGTTGCTCGCGGGTCTGCATCGCCAGGCGCAGGGCCGGTTTGCCGAAGCGGTCAACCGACACGCCGACCAGACGGCCGGGCATATCACGCTTGAATGCATCCTTGGTGGAGAAGTACGCGGCGTGCGGGCCACCGAAGCCCAGCGGCACGCCGAAGCGTTGCGCGGAACCGATGGCGACGTCAGCGCCGAACTCGCCCGGGGCGGTCAATAGGGTCAGGGCCAGCAGGTCAGCGGCCACGGCGACCAGCGCGTTGGCGGCGTGGAAGCGTTCGGTCAGTTCACGGTAGTCGAACACATCACCGTTGCTGGCCGGGTATTGCAGCAGCGCGCCAAAAAACGGCGTCACGTCGCTCAGTTCACGCTCATCGCCCACCACAACGTCGATACCCAACGGCTCGGCACGGGTGCGCAGCACGTCGAGGGTTTGCGGGTGGCTGTGGATCGAGGCGAAGAATTGGTGGCTGCCCTTGTTCTTGCTCAGGCGTTTGCAGAAGGTCATGGCTTCGGCAGCGGCGGTGGCTTCGTCGAGCAACGAGGCGTTGGCGATCGGCAGACCCGTGAGGTCGCTGATCATGGTCTGGAAGTTCAACAGTGCTTCGAGACGGCCCTGGGAAATTTCTGGCTGGTATGGGGTGTAAGCGGTGTACCAGGCCGGGTTTTCCAGCAGGTTGCGCAGGATCGGCGACGGCGTGTGGCAGTTGTAGTAGCCCTGGCCGATGTAGGTCTTGAACAGCTGGTTCTTGCCGGCGATGGATTTGATCATCGCCAGGGCGTCGGCTTCACTCAGGCCGTCGTCCATGCCGAGCACGCTGGTGCCCTTGATGCTTTCCGGAATCACGCTGGCGCTCAGCGCTTCGAGCGAATCGAAGCCGAGGCTGTTGAGCATGGCTTGCTCGTCACCGGCGCGCGGGCCGATGTGACGGGCAATGAATTCGTTGGCGGTGCCGAGGTTTACTTGGGTCATGTCGCTACTCCTCAGGCTTCGGCTTGGGCTTTGATCAGACGGTCGTAGGCGTCCTGATCCAACAGTTTTGCCACAGCCGATGCATCGCTTGGCTGGAAGCGGAAGAACCAGCCTTCGCCCAGCGGGTCTTCGTTGACCAGTTCCGGAGCGTCTTCCAGCGCCGGGTTGACTTGCAGCACGTCGCCGTCGAGCGGCATGTACACGCCGCTGGCGGCTTTCACCGATTCCACGGTGGCGGCTTCGGCGCCTTTTTCGTAAGCCTGCAGGTCAGGCAGTTGCACGAACACCACGTCCCCCAGAGCGTTCTGCGCGAAAGCGGTGATGCCGACAGTAACGCTGCCGTCAGCTTCGGTGCGCAGCCATTCGTGATCTTCAGTAAAACGCAACTCGCTCATGGAAACTCCTAAGGGGGCCAGACTCGTCTGGTGGACGCGGTGGAAGGCTCGGGCGGTAATGCCCTGATTTTATGAGCGGTTACTTAGCAAGAACGCGGCCAGCTTGTATTTATCTATATAAAACAATGAGTTATGTGTTTTTGGTGAGAGTGCTTGGTGAAGGTGTGTAGCGAAATCGCTACAGATCAGGGCAAGGAAAAAAGCTGAAGCGGATCAAAGCCTTGCACAGCGGTCGCTGGAGGAGGGTGTAGCGAAATCGTTCCGCTGTAGCGCTTTCAGTACAGACGGAGGTCGTTTTTGAACGGATTTCGAATCCGTCACAAATCATTGTAGGAGTGAGCCTGCTCGCGATAGCAATGTGTCAGACGCCGCACATGTTGAATGTCAGACCGCTATCGCGAGCAGGCTCACTCCTACAGGGAATGGGGAGGCACTCAGGCTTTGTTGGGAATGCCGTACTTGCGCAGGCGATGGGCAATCGCGGTGTGCGAAGTTTGCAGGCGGCTCGCCAGTTGGCGGGTCGAGGGGTAGCTGACGTAGAGCTTTTCCAGCAGTGAACGCTCAAAGGCTTCGACCGCTTGTTCAAGGCTGTCGACGTCGCTGTCGGTTTGCCGTGCGACCGAGGTACCGGCGATGTCGAGATCGCCGATATCCACCAGACTGCTTTCGCAAATCGCTGCCGCACGGAAGATCACGTTCTGCAACTGCCGCACGTTACCCGGCCAGCGGTTGCCGAGCAGCGCCGGATAGGTGCCGGGGGCGAGGCGGCAGACCGGACGCTGGATCTGCGCGCAGGCCTGCTGCATGAAATAGCGCGCCAGCAGCAGGATGTCCTGACCGCGTTCGCGCAGCGGCGGCACTTCGACGTTGAGCACGTTGAGCCGGTAGAACAGGTCTTCGCGGAACAGGCCTTCGCTGACCATTTTTTCCAGGTCGCGGTGGGTGGCACTGAGGATCCGCACGTTGACCTTCACCTCACGATCACCGCCAACGCGACGGAAGCTGCCGTCATTGAGGAAGCGCAATAACTTGGCCTGCAAGTACGGCGACATCTCGCCGATCTCGTCGAGAAACACCGTGCCCTGGTTGGCCAGTTCCATCAGCCCCGGTTTGCCGCCTCGCGCCGCGCCGGTGAAGGCGCCGGGGGCGTAGCCGAACAGTTCGCTCTCGGCGAGGTTCTCCGGCAGCGCGGCGCAGTTCAGTGCCAGGAACGGCGCGCTGTACCGCGCACTGATGGCGTGACAGGCGCGGGCCACCAGCTCTTTACCGGTGCCGGTTTCGCCCTGAATCAGCAGCGGCGCATCGAGCGCCGCCACCCGTTGTGCGCGGGCCTTGAGGGTGCGGATCGCCGGGGACTCGCCGAGCAGCGCATCGAAACCTTCGGCATGGTCGTGGTGCAGTGCCGAGAGCTGTTCGCCGATACGGTTCGGCTGATACAGGGTCAACAGCGCGCCGGCGTCGGTGATCGGTGTGGCGTCGAGCAACAGGGTCTGGCCGTTGACGGTGATTTCCCGCAGCGGCAGGCGGAAGCCCTGTTCGAGCAGGGTGTCCAGCAGGCCGGGATCGTTGAACAATTCGGAGACACTTTCCCCCGCCGGCTCACGCCCGTACAGCGCGATCAAGGCCGGGTTGGCCAGCAGTACCTTGCCAGCGCTGTCCAGTGCCAGCACCGGATCGGTCATTGCCGCGAGCAACGCATCGAGCTGCAAGTGCCGACGCTGGCCGGGGAGGATGTCGACCACGGTCACCGCTTCCACGCCGAGCACACGAAACAGCGCATCTTTCAGTTCTTCGAGCACTTGCGGGCTCAAGGTCGGCGCGTCGATGTAGACGTTGGGCGGAATCATCTCCACCGCATCCAGATTGAGATTGCGCCCACCGAGGATAGCCAGGACTTCCTGGGTGATGCCGACGCGGTCGATGAAGCTGACGTGGATACGCATGGGGCGGTTCAGTGTTCTGCAGTGCGGAGGGGGGCAAGTATGCCTTGGGGCGGGCTAATGGTGAAACCTGTGTCCTGCGCTGATCGTTCCCATGCTCCGCGTGGGAATGCATCCCGTGACGCTCTGCGTCACAGCGGACGCGGAGCATCCGTGGCGGCATTCCCACGCAGAGCGTGGGAACGATCAATGTGCAAAATCCAGGTTATTCGAAATGCTCGAGATTGACCGGGTCGCCGGATTGCATATTCAACTGCTTGCGGATGTCTTCAAACATTAAGTCGTAATGTTTGTGCACCGAACCGATCTGGCTGTGGGTCTTGGGAATCCCGTATTTTTCGGCGATCCGGGTCACGTCGCGGGCGAAGTTGTAAGCCTCTTCCTTGGGCAGGAAAAACGTTTCCTTCATGTCCTTGCCCTGCATGCTGCCATGCAGGGTGAACTGTATCCCTTTGCCTTTTTGCGGGTCGGTGAACACTTCATAGTCGAGGTGCACGTTGTAATTGACGTCATCGTCGGTCAACGCGTGCCGCTCGATGTGCAGACGACCGGGTTCGAATTGGGCCATGGGTTTCTCCTTTCAAGGCATGGGAGAAGGGCAGACCTTGAGCCTGCCCCGGAGTTTATAATTATCGATAGCTGATACCCGGCTTCGCCGTGCTGACGCGAGTACCCGCAGAGCCCTGGACAATCGCTTCGATGTCCGCGAGCGAGCCGATCACCGCGACTTTGCCAGTATGGCGTGCGAATTCGCAGGCTGCCTGCACCTTCGGTCCCATGGAGCCGGCGGCAAAGCCCAGGCGTTCCAGTTCATCCGGATGCGCCTCGGCGATGGCTTTCTGCGTCGGTTTGCCGTAGTCGATGAACGCCGCGTTGACGTCGGTGGCGATCACCAGCAAGTCGGCTTCCAGTTGCTCGGCCAGCAACGACGAGCACAGGTCCTTGTCGATCACCGCCTCGATGCCCTTGAGGTTGCGGTGCTCGTCGTACATGGTCGGAATCCCGCCGCCACCGGCGCAGATAACGATGCTGCCCTTGTCCAGCAGCCATTTGATCGGACGGATTTCGAAGATGCGTTTCGGCCGTGGGCTGGCGACCACGCGGCGGAACTTGTCACCGTCCGGGGCGATGGCCCAGCCTTTTTCGGCGGCGAGTTTTTCCGCTTCAGCCTTGTCGTAGACCGGGCCGATCGGTTTGGTCGGGTTCTGGAACGCCGGGTCCTTGGCGTCGACTTCAACCTGGGTCAGCAGGGTGGCGAACGGCACCTCGAAGTCCAGCAGGTTGCCCAGTTCCTGTTCGATGATGTAGCCGATCATGCCTTCGGTTTCGGCACCGAGCACGTCCAGCGGGTAAGGGGTGACGGAGGTGTAGGCTGCCGCTTGCAGCGACAGCAGGCCGACTTGCGGGCCATTGCCGTGGGCGATGACCAGTTGGTTGCCGGGATGGATCTTGGCGATTTGCTCGGTGGCGATGCGGATGTTGGCGCGCTGGTTGTCAGCAGTCATCGGTTCGCCACGGCGGAGCAGGGCGTTACCGCCCAGAGCTACGACGATACGCATGGTGCATGTCCTTCTAAAACAGAGGAATGTTGATCGTTCCCACGCTCTGCGTGGGAACGCCGCCACGGACGCTCCGCGTCCGCTGTGACGCAGAGCGTCACGGGATGCATTCCCACGCAGAGCGTGGGAACGATCATGGATCAGCAGTGGTTACAGATCAGCCAGGGTCGAGACCAGAATCGCCTTGATCGTGTGCATGCGGTTTTCCGCTTGCTCGAAGGCGATACAGGCTGGCGACTCGAACACGTCGTCGGTCACTTCGATGCCGTTGGCCAGGTGCGGATATTGCTCGGCGATCTGTTTGCCGACCTTGGTATCGCTGTTGTGGAACGCCGGCAGGCAATGCATGAACTTGGTGCGCGGGTTGCCGGTGGCTTTCATCAGCTCTTTGTTGACCTGGTACGGCAGCAGTTGCTGGATACGCTCGGCCCATGCTTCCACCGGTTCGCCCATCGATACCCAGACGTCGGTGTGGATGAAGTCGACGCCTTTGACCGCCGCTTTCGGGTCATCGGTCAGGGTGATGCGTGCACCGGATTCTTCCGCGTATTTCTTGCAACGATCGACCAGATCGTCATGCGGCCACAGGGCTTTCGGCGCGCAGATGCGCACGTCCATGCCGAGTTTGGCGCCGACCAGCAGCAACGAGTTGCCCATGTTGTTGCGTGCATCGCCGAGGTAGGCGTAGCTGATTTCATGGATCGGCTTGTCGGCGTGTTCACGCATGGTCAGCACGTCGGCGATCATTTGCGTCGGGTGATATTCGTCGGTCAGGCCGTTGAACACCGGCACGCCAGCGAACTTCGCCAGTTCTTCGACGATTTCCTGCTTGAAGCCACGGTACTCGATGGCGTCGTACATGCGACCCAGCACGCGGGCCGTGTCTTTCATGCTTTCCTTGTGGCCGATCTGCGAGGAGTTCGGGTCGATGTAGGTGACGTTGGCGCCTTGGTCGTAGGCCGCCACTTCGAACGCGCAGCGGGTGCGGGTCGAGGTTTTTTCGAAGATCAGGGCGATGTTATTGCCCTTCAGGTGCTGCTGCTCGGTGCCGGTGTACTTGGCGCGTTTGAGGTCGCGGGACAGGTCGAGCAGGTAACGCAGCTCACGTGGGGTGTGGTGTTCCAGGCTGAGCAGGTTACGGTTGTGAATGTTGAACGCCATGATGATTCTCCTTGGATTCGGTAATCGGCCCGGCCGCTACGGGATGGGTGCGGCCGGGGAGATGGCCGTTTAGTAATCGATTGGGTCGCGGATGATCGGGCAGGTCATGCAGTGGCCGCCGCCACGGCCGCGACCGAGTTCGCCGGCGCTGATGGTGATGACCTCCACGCCTGCCTTGCGCAGCAGGGTGTTGGTGTAGGTGTTGCGGTCGTAGCCGATGACCACGCCCGGCTCCACGGCCACCACGTTGTTGCCGTCGTCCCATTGCTCGCGTTCAGCGGCGAAGCTGTTGCCACCGGTTTCCACCACGCGCAGTTTCGGCAGGTTGAGGGCTTTGGCCACGGTGTCGAGGAAGGTGCCTTCTTCGCGGCGGATGTCGATGCCGCCCTGTTTGCTTTCGTCAGGGCGCAGGGTGAACGCGACGATCTGGTTCACCACTTCCGGGAAGATCGTCACCAGGTCGCGGTCGCAGAAGCTGAATACGGTGTCCAGGTGCATCGCCGCACGGGACTTCGGCAGGCCGGCGACGATGACTTTTTCCACGGCTTTGTTCTTGAACAGGTTCAGCGCCAGTTGGCCGATGGCCTGGCGAGAAGAGCGCTCGCCCATGCCGATCAACACCACACCGTTGCCGATCGGCATGACGTCGCCGCCTTCCAGGGTCGAGCTGCCGTGATCCTTGTCCGGGTCGCCGTACCAGATCTCGAAATCGGCGTTGGTGAACTGCGGGTGGAATTTGTAGATGGCAGTGGTCAGCAGGGTTTCCTGACGGCGCGCCGGCCAGTACATCGGGTTCAGGGTCACGCCACCGTAGATCCAGCAGGTGGTGTCACGGGTGAACTGGGTGTTCGGCAGCGGCGGCAGAATGAAGCTGGAGTGGCCGAGGAAATCGCGGTACATCTCGATGATCTTGCCACCGAAGCTGTCCGGCAGATCATCGGCAGACACGCCACCGATCAGGAACTCGGCGATGCGCCGTGGCTCCAGGCTACGCAGCCAGGATTTCACTTCGCTGATCAGGCCCAGGCCCACCGAATCGGCGGTGACCTTGCGTTCCAGGATCCAGTCCAGCGCTTCAGGGATGGCGACGATATCAGTCAGCAGGTTGTGCATTTCCAGCACGTCGATCCCGCGTTCACGCATCTTGGTCACGAAGTCGAAGTGGTCGCGCTTGGCCTGGGCGACCCACAGCACATCGTCGAACAGCAGTTCATCGCAGTTGTTCGGGGTCAGCCGCTGGTGGGCCAGACCTGGGGAGCAAACCATGACTTTGCGCAGTTTGCCGGCTTCGGAATGGACGCCGTACTTAACTTTTTCCGTGGTCATTGCAGTGATCCTCCAGAGATAAAACGTTGGGCAATTACAGAGTCAGGAAGCCGTCGTAGAGACCGTAGGCCGCCACCAGGGCACCGACGACCACCGCGGCGAAAATCAGCTTCTCGACGTTGGTGAAAACCGCTTGTTTGAGTTCCAGCTTGGCCTTGGCGAACAGGATCGCGCCGGGGGCATACAGCAGGGCCGAAAGCAGCAGGTACTTGACCCCGCCGGCGTACAGCAGCCAGACCGCGTAGACCAGGGCGATACCGCCGATGATCAGGTCCTTGCGCCGCTCGGCCACGAAGCCTTCGTAGGTTTCGCCGCGCACCGCCAGCAGCAGGGCGTAGGCCGCCGACCACAGGTACGGCACCAGAATCATCGAGGTGGCGAGGTAGATCAGCGACAGGTAAGTACTGGCCGAGAACAGGGTGATAATCAGGAAAATCTGCACCATCGCGTTGGTCAGCCACAGGGCGTTGACCGGTACGTGGTTGGCGTTCTCCTTGCGCAGGAACTCCGGCATGGTGTGATCTTTGGCGGCGGCGAACATGATCTCCGCGCACAGCAGCACCCACGACAGCAGTGCCCCGAGCAGCGAGATGATCAGACCGACGCTGATCAGCACCGCGCCCCAGTGACCGACCACGTGCTCGAGCACGGCAGCCATCGACGGGTTCTGCAGTTTGGCCAGTTCTGGCTGAGTCATGATGCCCAGTGACAGCACGTTGACCAGCACCAGGAACAACAGCACGGTGATGAAACCGATCACGGTGGCCTTACCTACATCGGAACGCTTCTCCGCCCGTGCCGAGAAGATGCTCGCACCCTCGATGCCGATGAATACCCACACGGTGACCAGCATCATGTTGCGCACCTGGTTCATCACGCTGCCCAGATCCGGGTTTTTCACGCCCCAGATGTCAGCGGTGAAGATGTCCAGTTTGAACGCGAAGATCGCGATCAGGACGAACAGCAGCAGCGGCACAACCTTGGCGACGGTGGTTACCAGGTTGATGAACGCCGCTTCCTTGATCCCGCGCAGCACCAGGAAATGCACGGCCCACAGCAGCACCGAGGCGCCGATGACCGCCGCCACGGTGTTGCCCTCACCGAAAACCGGAAAGAAATAGCCGAGGGTGCTGAACAGCAGAACAAAGTAACCCACGTTGCCCAGCCAGGCGCTGATCCAGTAACCCCAGGCGGACGAGAAACCCATGTAATCGCCGAAACCGGCCTTGGCGTAGGCGTAGACACCGCCGTCCAGATCAGGCTTGCGATTGGCGAGGGTTTGAAAGACAAAAGCGAGGGTGAGCATGCCGACAGCGGTGATGGCCCAGCCGATCAATACCGCGCCGACGTCGGCACTGGCGGCCATGTTTTGTGGCAAAGAGAATATCCCGCCACCGATCATTGAGCCGACTACCAATGCAACCAGTGCACCTAGTCGTAGTTTTCCGGGAGCTTCAGACATTGCATGACTCCATTGCAGGAGAGAAGAGTTCACAGCGTAATGCTGTTGCCTGTTCAAACAGCTGACTTAGATCAGTTCATGGCCACATTCCATTGTTAATGAATGACTTATGAAAGAGCTGATGGCATAAAGCTGCTGCCCGAAGAGGCCTATTCCAGAGGCTTCTGGCAGGTGTGGTTGGGAATTGCTCCTATTACTTTCGAATTATCACGCTAGTTGCTTTTCAGCTTTTGGCAAATTTTTCACATCTGTTTTCAGTACAGAATCGAATAATCAGGATCTGCGCACAAAAGCGACTAGCCGTGTTAGGCGTTAGCGTGGTTGGCTATATATAAGAGGCGTTAATTGGCGTTATTCAATAAACGTACTTACGCTTTATCCGTTTAGTTAATACCCAGAAACAGACACACCTTGTGGCGAGGGGATAAATCCCCTCGCCACAGGTATAACTCGCCACAGGTATAAACAGGTTTCGAGAACCTTTGTCAGGAAAAGGGAGACTGGAATGTCGCAACCGACGCAAAAGCTTCGCCTTGGTGCGTTGATCGCCCTGGTGGTGGGTTCGATGATTGGCGGGGGGATTTTTTCCCTGCCGCAGAACATGGCGGCGCGCGCCGATGCCGGGGCGATCCTGATCGGCTGGGGCATCACCGCCATCGGCATGCTGACTCTGGCCTTCGTGTTCCAGACCCTGGCCAATCGCAAACCCGAGCTGGATTCCGGCGTCTACGCCTACGCCAAGGCCGGGTTTGGCGACTACATGGGGTTCTCGTCCGCGTGGGGTTACTGGATCAGCGCCTGGCTGGGCAACGTCGGTTATTTCGTGTTGCTGTTCAGCACCCTCGGTTACTTTTTCCCGGTGTTCGGCCAGGGCAACACGCCGATCGCCATCGGCTGTGCGTCGGTGCTGTTGTGGGCCGTGCATTTTCTGGTGATGCGCGGGATCAAGGAGGCGGCGTTCATCAATCAGGTGACCACGGTTGCCAAGATCGTGCCGCTGATCATGTTCATCGTCATTGCGGCGGTGGCGTTCAAGGCCGACATCTTCACCCGCGACATCTGGGGTCACAGCAACCCGAGCTTCGGCGGGGTGATGGATCAGGTGCGCAACATGATGCTGGTCACGGTGTTCGTGTTCATCGGTATCGAGGGCGCCAGCGTGTACTCGGCACGGGCGGAGAAACGCACCGATGTCGGGCGCGCCACGGTGATCGGTTTCGTCGGTGTGCTGGCGCTGCTGGTGCTGGTCAACGTGCTGTCGCTGGGGATCATGAGCCAACCGGAACTGGCGACCCTGCAGAACCCGTCGCTGGCGGCGGTGCTGGAACACATCGTCGGGCCCTGGGGTGCGTTGCTGATCAGCCTCGGTCTGGCGGTTTCCCTGCTCGGCGCGTTGCTCTCGTGGGCGCTGCTGTGCGCCGAAATCCTGTTTGCCACAGCGCGGGACAAGACCATGCCGGCGTTCCTGAAAAAGGAAAACGCCAACCACGTGCCGGTCAATGCGCTGTGGCTGACCAACGTGATGATCCAGGTTTTTTTGCTGATCACGCTGTTTTCCGCCGGCACCTACACCAGTCTGATCTACCTTGCTTCGTCGATGATCCTGGTGCCGTACCTGTGGTCGGCAGCTTACGCGGTGCTGCTCAGCGGGCGCGGCGAAACCTATGAACACGCCTCGGCCGAACGCACCAAGGACCTGCTGATCGGCGGCATCGCCCTGTGTTACGCGGTGTGGCTGTTGTACGCCGGCGGGGTCAAATATTTGCTGCTGTCGGCGCTGCTGTATGCGCCGGGGGTGGTGTTGTTTGCCAAGGCCAAGCATGAGCAGGGCCAGCCGTTGTTCACCCATGTCGAGAAGCTGATTTTCACCTGCGTGATCATCGGTGCGGGGCTGGCGGCGTATGGCTTGTACAGCGGTGTGCTGTCGTTGTGAGGTTGGCGCTGGCTTATCAGCCGCCTTATGACTGGGACGCGATGCTGGGGTTTCTTGCAGCGCGGGCGGTGGTCGGGATGGAGACGGTGGTTGATGGCGTTTATTCGCGCAGCATCGGCTTGCACGGGGTGCATGGCACGGTGTCGGTGTGGGCGGGCGCGGCGGATGCGCTGGAAGTCGAGCTGGATTTTCCTGATCCGGGCGCCGAACCCGAGATCGTCCGGCGCTTGCGCCGTCTGTTTGATCTGGATGCCGATCTGGCGCTGATGCAACGGCATCTGGCTGCCGATCCGCTGCTGGCGCGGTTGATTGCCGAGCGCCCGGGGCTGCGCGTGCCGGGTGCGTGGGACGGTCTGGAACTGGCCTTTCGCGCAGTGCTGGGGCAGCAGATTACCGTGGTCGCGGCGATTCGCCTGGCGGGAAAACTGCTCGCGCACTATGGCGCAGCGTTGCGCTCGGCGGTGCCGGGTCTGACTCATGTATTTCCCGAGGCGCTAGTACTGGCGGCGGCTGATCTGGCTGCGCTGGGCATGCCGAAAAGTCGCGGGCGGACGCTCTCGGGCGTGGCGCAGGCGTTGCTGGAGGATCCGCTGTTGTTCGAGCCGAATCGCGAGGGCGGTGTGGCGCGGTTGCTGGCGTTACACGGGATTGGCGAGTGGACGGCGCAGTACATTGCGCTGCGGCAGTTGCGCGATATGGACGGGTTTCCCCATGGCGATGTCGGGTTGTTACGGGCGCTGGAAGTGCTGGAAGGCACGCGGCCTTCGGCGCGGGAACTGGCTGATCGGGCTGAGGCCTGGCGACCCTTTCGCGGGTATGCGGCGCAGGTGTTGTGGACGTCTTTGAGCAGGGCGGATTGATCCTGATTTTATGTTTTCAGTTCTGGCCTCTTCGCGAGCAGGCTCGCTCCCACAGGGGGAGCGCATTTCAAATGTGGGAGCGAGCCTGCTCACGAAAGCGGTCAGAGGGTCACCACTGTGGGCGATGCGAACCCAGTTCGGTTGCCGGCAACGCCCATTGCAGTGGCGTCCCACTGATCTTCACCGGCGCCAGCAAGCGGTGCGCTGGCCCCCAGGGTGTCTGTTCCACCCACGAGCTTTGATCCTGCGCCTCTTCGGCGCGCAACGCCTCGCCAGCCCCCGGCCCATGCTCGATCAGCAGTTTGGCGGTGCGCGCCAGTGACAACCGCGCCGAGCCGCCCCGGCCAGTCTTCAAACGTTCCGTCAAAAGCCGGATCGCACTCGCCGCCATCAGATAACCGGTCGCATGGTCCAGCGCCTGCACTGGCAGCGGCGTGGGTTTGTCGGCCTGCTTCCAGCGCTGTCCGGCCTCGGCGATGCCGCTGCTCATCTGCACCAGGCTGTCGAAGCCGCGGCGGTTCTGCCACGGGCCGCTCCAGCCGTAGGCGTTGAGGCAGACGTCGATCAGCCCCGGAGCCAGTTGCCGACGGCGCTCGGCGCCGAAACCGAGGTGTTCCAGCGCATCGGCGCGGTAGCCGTGCAGCAGGATGTCGGCGTCCTTCAAAAGGTTTTCAAACAGTGCACGATCGGCTGGTTGATGCAGATCCAGCCGTGCGCAGCGTTTGCCGAGGGTGACTTCCGGCACCACGCCTGGTTCGTTCCAGGTCGGCGGATCGATGCGCAGCACATCGGCACCGAGCCCCGCGAGAAAGCGGCTGGCGGTAGGGCCGGCGAGCACGCGGGTCAGGTCCAGCACCTTGAGGCCAGCCAGCGGTTGCGCCACTGAGCCTTGCCATGTGGTGGCCTTTTCATCTTGCGAATCGATGAAATGCACCAGCGGTTCGGCGTTCACCGCCAGCCCCTGCGGATGCTGCTGCCACTGCGTCCAGTTGCGCATTTGCGCGGCACAGCCCTTGGCGTCGACCACCGCTTGCTCCAGATCGGCACTGCTCCATTGCGCGACTTTCGCTGCCATCGCGGCACGGTCGGCGCAGGCTCCCAGCACACTTTCGGCGGCGGCGCGGTGATGCGGGGCATTGGTGTGCAGGCGGATCCAGCCATCCTGTGTCGCGTAGTCACCGGCCACCGGGTCCCACAGCGGCGGGACTTCCCAGCCCATCGGACGCAACGAGGTGGCGAACCAGAACGAGGCCAGGCGTCGGTCGACTTCGACGGCAGGCAGCTTCCCGGTTTGTTGCTGGAGCAGTTCGGCGACGGCCTGACCGGCAGCGGCGATGCTGGCGCAGGCCAGATCGGTGACGGCGAACGCCGAGGGCAGAGCGCCACGGGCGGTGATGGGAATAGGCGTGTGTGGCAAGCCGAGTGCGGCTTGAATGGACGTGAGTAAATCAGTCATCGAAGGCCCTCCGGGAGAGAGGGCGATGATAGTGCAAAAGAATCTCGAGTCAGATGAAAACGCCAGCGGGTGAACACTTACCCCTGTGGGAGCGAGCCTGCTCGCGAAAGCGGTGGATCAGTCACATTAATCTTGAATGTGCTGCCGTCTTCGCGAGCAGGCTCGCTCCCACAGGGATTCTTGCAGGTTTGCTAGACGCGGAATTGATCCATCAGCTTCATCTGCTGGCTCGCCAGGGCATTCAGTTGGCTGCTGATTGCCGCCGATTCGGTGGCCTGTTCAGTCAGCGTTTCAGTCACGGTGCGAATCGCCGAGACGTTGCGGTTGACCTCTTCGGCCACGGCGCTCTGCTGTTCGGCGGCGCTGGCGATCTGCAGGTTCATGTCGCTGATCACCGTCACCGCAT
>NZ_NQYG01000094.1:0-16030 GCF_002878485.1 Pseudomonas sp. AD21 | reverse complement strand
AAATTTCAGGGGATTTTACCGAAGACCTTGAAAGGGATGGCCGTAAGGGCGGAACCCCAAGAAGCCGTTACCGCAGCAACGGATATTCACACCAAACAAACGGACAATAAAAAGGCGCCCGAAGGCGCCTTTTCACTTACCAGCCGTCAGGCCATCTCAGCCGTAGTCTCGAAGTCAAACGTCAACTCACCATCCTTGATGTCGATGTGAACCACACCGCCATGCTCGGCCAGCTCGCCAAACAGAATCTCCTCCGCCAACGGACGCTTGATCTTGTCCTGGATCAGACGCGCCATCGGACGTGCGCCCATGGCCGAATCGTAACCACCGGCCGCCAGCCAACTGCGCGCCGCGTCGGTAACCTCCAGCAACACACGCTTGTCCTCCAGTTGCGCCTGCAGTTCGGTAAGGAATTTGTCCACCACACTTTTGATGACCTCATGACTGAGGCGACCAAACTGGATAATGGTGTCCAGACGGTTACGGAACTCCGGCGTGAAGCTCTTCTTGATCACTTCCATCGCATCAGACGAGTGATCCTGATGGGTGAAACCGATCGAAGCCCGCGCAGCCGTTTCGGCACCGGCGTTAGTGGTCATGATCACGATCACATTGCGGAAGTCCGCCTTGCGCCCGTTGTTGTCGGTGAGCGTACCGTGGTCCATCACCTGCAGCAGCAGGTTGAAGACTTCCGGATGCGCCTTCTCGATTTCATCGAGCAGCAATACGCAGTGCGGCTGCTTGGTGATCGCTTCGGTCAACAGACCGCCCTGATCGAACCCGACATAGCCTGGAGGCGCACCGATCAGACGCGACACGGTGTGACGCTCCATGTACTCGGACATGTCGAAGCGCACCAGCTCAATGCCCAGCGCCTTGGCCAGTTGCCGCGCGGCCTCGGTTTTACCGACACCGGTCGGGCCTGCGAACAGGAACGAACCGACTGGCTTGTCAGGCGACTTGAGGCCGGCACGGGACAGTTTGATCGCAGTCGACAGCGAATCAATCGCCGCGTCCTGACCAAACACCGTCAGTTTCAGGTCACGTTCCAGGTTGCGCAGCAGTTCTTTATCGGAACTGGTGACGTGCTTAGGTGGAATCCGCGCGATTTTCGCCACGATGTCTTCAACCTGCGGCACTTCAATACGCTTCACGCGTTTTTCGACCGGTTGCAGACGCTGATAAGCACCCGCCTCGTCGATCACGTCGATGGCCTTGTCCGGCATGTGCCGGTCATTGATATAGCGCGACGCCAGTTCAGCCGCGGCGCGCAACGACTCATCGCTGTATTCGATGTTGTGGTGCTGCTCGAAACGCCCTTTCAGGCCACGCAGGATGCCGATGGTGTCTTCCACCGACGGCTCGACGACATCGACCTTCTGGAAGCGCCGCGCCAGAGCACGGTCCTTCTCGAAGATGCCGCGAAATTCCTGGAACGTGGTGGAGCCGATGCAGCGGATGTCGCCAGACGACAGCAGTGGCTTGAGCAGGTTCGAGGCATCCATCACGCCACCGGACGCAGCGCCCGCACCAATGATGGTGTGGATCTCGTCGATGAACAGGATCGCCTGCGGACGTTTTTTCAGTTCATTGAGCAGCGCCTTGAAGCGCTTCTCGAAATCACCGCGATACTTGGTGCCCGCGAGCAGAGCGCCAAGGTCGAGCGAGTAAACAACGCTGTTGGCCAGCAGATCCGGCACCTGATTGTCGACAATACGCTTGGCCAGGCCTTCGGCAATTGCGGTTTTACCCACGCCTGCCTCGCCCACCAGCAGCGGATTGTTCTTGCGCCGACGCGCGAGAATCTGCGCGACACGCTCGACCTCCGATTCGCGGCCGACCAGTGGGTCGATGCGACCCTGGCGCGCGAGTTCGTTGAGGTTGCTGGCATAAGCATCCAGAGGATTGCCTGAAGAAGAAGACTCACCGCCCTCGTCGTCCTGCATATCTTGTTCACCTTCAGAGTGATCGCCATGCCCCGGCACTTTGGAAATGCCATGAGCGATGTAGTTGACGACATCGATACGCGCAACGCTCTGCTGCTTCAGCAGGAACACTGCCTGACTCTCTTGCTCACTGAAGATTGCAACCAGCACATTGGCGCCGGTTACTTCGCGTTTACCCGAGCTCTGTACGTGGAAAACAGCACGTTGCAGTACACGCTGGAAGCCCAGGGTTGGCTGGGTTTCGCGATCTTCGTCATGAACGGGGATCAATGGCGTGGTGGAGTCGATGAACTCCTGCAGGTCATGCTTGAGTTTGTCGAGGTTTGCGCCGCAGGCACGCAAAACGGTGGCGGCAGCCTCATTGTCCAATAGGGCCAGCAAAAGGTGTTCGACGGTCATGAATTCATGACGTTTCGAACGAGCCTCCTTGAAGGCTAGATTGAGGGTGACTTCGAGCTCGCGGTTTAACATAGCTTCACCTCATACCCAAGTGGTCGGCGATTAACCGTCCTTCTCGATTTCACAGAGTAGCGGATGCTGGCTTTCCCTGGCGTACTGGTTGACCTGCATGGCCTTTGTCTCGGCGATGTCGCGGGTAAACACTCCACATACTGCCCGTCCTTCTGTGTGGACGGCCAGCATGACCTTGGTCGCCAGCTCGCGATTCAGGTTAAAAAACACCTCGAGCACTTCGACGACGAAATCCATCGGTGTGTAGTCATCGTTGAACAAAACCACCTTGTACATCGGCGGCGCCTGTAACGCAGGCTTTGCTTCCTGAACAGCAACGCCTGCCGAATCGTCGTCGTGCTCCTGTGGAAGATCCTTTTGGAGAAGCGGGCGATCCTGATTGAATGTTAGTCGAATCTGGCTGATTGCATGCATGGAAAGAAAGGTTCGTCAGTTGTGCAAATACAGTGGTGGGGGCGGTTGTGCACCTTTTCAACTCCGACTGCCCGGTCACCTTGACTATCGGGAAAACGGTGTTACAACCAATAGAGCCCACAGTGGGTAAAAAAGATCCGCGGAGTCAATTCTTTTAACGGATTAGATTGCGGATGAATTGGATGATACTCCAGCGATGGAGTCTGTTGCAGAGGGATTTGAGCATGGCTGTCGGCAAGGTGAAATGGTTCAACAATGCCAAGGGATTCGGCTTTATCAATACCGACGCCCGCGAAGGCCGCGATGAGGATGGCAACGACATCGATTTCTTTGCGCACTACTCCGCCATTGAAATGGACGGGTATAAAACCCTCAAGGCCGGACAGGCCGTGAACTTCGACATTGTGCAAGGCCCCAAAGGCCTGCATGCCGTGAAGATCACAGCTGCGGCGACTGCCAGCGAGCCGACCGCGCATACGCCCCATACCGAAAAAGTGTCGAGCTGACGCAATCGCGCTCACTCAGCCATGAAAAAACCGCCCGAAGGCGGTTTTTTTGTACCTGTATTGCCTACATGTGCGAAATCAGCGCATCGCCAAAGCCCGAAGACGACACCAGTTTGGCCCCATCCATCAGACGTTCGAAGTCATAGGTCACGGTCTTGGCGCCAATGGCGCCGTTGGTGCCCTTGATGATCAGATCCGCCGCTTCGGTCCAGCCCATGTGACGCAGCATCATTTCTGCCGAGAGAATCAGCGACCCCGGGTTGACCTGGTCCTTGCCGGCGTACTTCGGCGCGGTACCGTGGGTGGCTTCGAACATCGCCACGGTGTCGGACAGGTTGGCGCCCGGCGCGATACCGATACCGCCCACTTCCGCCGCCAGAGCGTCGGAGAGGTAGTCGCCGTTGAGGTTGAGGGTCGCGATCACATCGTATTCGGCCGGGCGCAGCAGGATCTGCTGGAGCATGGCGTCGGCGATGGCATCTTTCACGATGACGTTCTTGCCGGTTTTCGGGTTCTTGAACTGCATCCACGGGCCGCCGTCGAGCAGGGTCGCGCCGAATTCTTCGGCCGCCACTTCGTAGGCCCACTCTTTGAAGGCACCTTCGGTGAACTTCATGATGTTGCCTTTATGCACGATGGTCAGCGAATCGCGGTCGTTGTCGACCACATATTGCAGGGCCTTGCGCGCCAGACGTTTGGTGCCTTCCAGCGAAACCGGCTTGACGCCGATACCGCAGTTTTCGTCGAAACGGATCTTGGTGACGCCCATTTCTTCTTTAAGGAATTTGATGACCTTGGTGGCTTCCGGCGAACCGGCCTTCCACTCGATACCCGCGTAGATGTCCTCGGAGTTCTCGCGAAAGATGGTCATGTCGACGTCGCCAGGCTTTTTCACCGGGCTAGGCACGCCTTCGAACCAGCGCACCGGGCGCAGGCAGACGTACAGGTCGAGTTGCTGGCGCAGGGCCACGTTCAGCGAACGGATGCCGCCACCGACCGGCGTGGTCAGCGGGCCTTTGATGGAAACCACGTAATCCTTGACTGCGTCCAGGGTTTCCTGAGGCAGCCAGGTGTCCTGGTCGTAAACCTGAGTGGCTTTTTCGCCGGCATAGACTTCCATCCAGGAAATCTTGCGCTTGCCGCCGTAGGCCTTCTGAACAGCAGCATCGACAACCTTGATCATCACCGGGCTGATGTCGACACCAATGCCGTCACCTTCGATGAAGGGGATGATCGGGTTATCAGGAACATTGAGAGAATGGTCTGCATTGACGGTGATTTTGTCGCCGACGGCTGGAACCTGAATCTTCTTGTAACCCATGCTGAACTCCATTGTTTGGATTGAACATCTGGCTTGGTTCGAGCGTAACCCAGTTAAATCAACACGCAAACCCTCTGTTCACGGCGCGGGCACATCTGGTTTCGTACAAGCCTGAAAGCAAAGGGAAAAGCGCCAAACTCAAGCATTCGCGACGACTCTACGCCCCACCCCGCCCTGCGACCTTTAGACCAATGGACGAGAATCGTTGCATATGAACCATCGGCAGATTGCCAGCTACCTATGTATAATGCCGCCCGCTGACCACAGGGTCACGACGGCTGGCCTCTCTAGCACGAGACTTTCCGCCTGATTGGTCGGGTTGTTACCGCAGTCCGACTGCTTGACGCTCTACTGATGCACCCAACATCACCGCGAAGAATCTCGACATTCGGTTCATGGATGACTTTGAACGAACGCGCTTACCCGGCGCCCCTCGAGTTTCTGCGCACGCTTTAGCAAAGAAGAGAGAGTTAATCCGAATATGCCCACCCGCTCGAAGATCATCTATACCTTCACCGACGAAGCTCCAGCCCTCGCCACCTATTCCCTGCTGCCGATCATCGAGGCTTACACCGCCTCGGCCGATATCGCCGTGGAAACCCGCGATATCTCTCTTGCAGCACGCATCCTGGCCAGCTTCCCCGAGCAACTGGGCGACAAAGCCGTAGCCGACCACCTCGCCGAACTGGGTGACCTGGCCGTTACGCCTGAAGCCAACATCATCAAGCTGCCGAACATCAGTGCTTCGGTGCCTCAGCTGCAAGCGGCGATCAAAGAGCTGCAAGCCCAGGGTTACAACCTGCCGGACTACCCGGAAACCGTGACCAGCGATGCCGACAAAGACGCCAAGGCGCGTTACGACAAGGTCAAGGGCAGCGCCGTGAACCCGGTTCTGCGCGAAGGCAACTCCGACCGCCGCGCTCCGCTGTCGGTCAAGAACTACGCACGCAAGCACCCGCACAAAATGGGCGCCTGGGCCAAGGACTCCAAGTCCCACGTCGCTCACATGAGCACCGGCGATTTCTACGGCAGCGAAAAAGCTGCCCTGATCGACGCCGCTGACGCTGTGAAGATCGAGCTGATCGCCAAAGACGGCACCGCCACTGTCCTGAAAGAAAAAACCACCGTTCAGGCCGGCGAGATCCTCGACTGCGCGGTGATGAGCAAAAACGCCCTGCGTGCATTCATCGCCGCTGAAATCGAAAGCGCCAAGGCGCAAGGCGTGCTGCTGTCGGTTCACTTGAAAGCGACAATGATGAAGGTCTCCGACCCGATCATGTTCGGCCAGATCGTTGCCGAGTTCTATAAAGACGCCCTGACCAAGCACGCTGACGTGCTGGCCGAGATCGGCTTCAACCTGAACAACGGCATCGGCGATCTGTACGCGCGCATCAAGGCCCTGCCGGCCGAGCAGCAAGCGCAGATCGAAGCCGACATGGCAGCGGTCTACGCCGCGCGCCCGTCGCTGGCGATGGTCAACTCCGACAAGGGCATCACCAACCTGCACGTACCGAGCGACGTTATCGTCGACGCCTCGATGCCAGCGATGATCCGTGACTCCGGCAAAATGTGGGGCACCGACGGTCAGCTGCACGACACCAAGGCGGTGATCCCGGATCGTTGCTACGCAACCATCTACCAGGCCGTGATCGAAGATTGCAAAGCCAATGGCGCTTTCGACCCGACCACCATGGGCAGCGTGCCAAACGTTGGCCTGATGGCGAAGAAAGCCGAAGAGTACGGCTCGCACGACAAGACCTTCCAGATCAAGGCTGAGGGCGTGGTTCGCGTCACCGACAGCAAGGGCAACCTGCTGATGGAACAGGCTGTTGAAGCCGGCGACATCTTCCGCATGTGCCAGACCAAAGACGCGCCGATCCAGGACTGGGTCAAACTGGCCGTCAACCGCGCTCGCGCAAGCGCAACTCCAGCGATCTTCTGGCTGGACCCGATGCGCGCTCACGATGGCGTAGTGATCGAGAAGGTTCAGGCTTACCTGAAGGATCACGACACCAGCGGTCTGGACATCCAGATCATGGCGCCGGTCGACGCAATGAAGTACACCCTGCAGCGCACCCGCGAAGGCAAGGACACCATCTCGGTGACCGGCAACGTACTGCGCGACTACCTGACCGACCTGTTCCCGATCATGGAACTGGGCACCAGCGCCAAAATGCTGTCGATCGTGCCGCTGATGAACGGCGGCGGCCTGTTCGAAACCGGCGCTGGCGGTTCGGCTCCGAAGCACGTGCAGCAACTGGTTGAAGAGAACTTCCTGCGCTGGGATTCGCTGGGCGAATTCCTTGCGCTGGCAGCATCCCTTGAGCACCTGGGCGTGAACTACAACAACCCGAAAGCGCTGGTGCTGTCGAAAACTCTGGATCAAGCCACTGGCCAGTTCCTCGACAACAACAAGTCGCCATCGCGCAAAGTCGGCAACATCGACAACCGCGGCAGCCACTTCTACCTGGCAATGTACTGGGCTCAGGCCCTGGCCGCCCAGACTGAAGACGCTGCACTGCAAGCGCAGTTCGCAACCCTGGCCAAAACCCTGACCGAGAACGAGGCAACCATCGTTGCCGAACTCAACGCTGTTCAGGGCAAGCCAGTGGACATCGGCGGTTACTACCACGCCAATGCCGAGCTGATCAGCAAGGCCATGCGCCCAAGCGCAACCTTCAACGCAGCGGTTGCTGCGCTGGTTTAAGGTTGTAAAGGGAACATCACAAACCCCGGCCTCGTGCCGGGGTTTGTGTTTTCAGAGTTCACACCAATCCCTTGTAGGAGTGAGCCTGCTCGCGATAGCGGTATACCATTCAACAATTATGGTGACTGACATTGCGCTATCGCGAGCAGGCTCACTCCTACATTGGATTGCATTTCAACCCCAGACTTGAGGAAGGTTTTATGGAATGGCTCCCCCACATCACTGTCGCCACCATCGTCGAGGACAACGGTCGCTTCCTGATGGTTGAAGAACACAAGGCCGGGCGTAACGTGCTCAACCAGCCCGCCGGCCATCTCGACCCGGACGAAACCCTGATCGATGCAGCCGTGCGCGAAACCCTCGAAGAAACCGGCTGGGACGTCGAACCCACCGGCGTCATCGGCATTTACCTGTACACCGCACCAAGCAACGGCGTGACCTACCAGCGTGTGTGTTTCAGCGCCAAAGCCGTCAAACACCACCCCGATTATCAACTCGACGACGGTATCGTCGGCGCCAAGTGGCTGACCCGCGACGAATTAATCGCCCAGCGCGACAACTGGCGCAGCGAGCTGATCATTCGCTGCATCGACGATTATCTGGCCGGTCATCACTTCAGTCTCGAACTGATCCGCCCTTCTCTTTAGCCTTGAGGCCGTGAGCCTGATAGAATCGCGTCCTTTTTCAAGACACTCATTGAATCCCTATGCGTGATCCAGCCCCTTCTGACACATCCAAGAAGCGCGTCATTGTCGGCATGTCCGGCGGCGTGGACTCTTCCGTTTCCGCCCTCCTGCTGATCGAGCAGGGTTACGAGGTGGAAGGCCTGTTCATGAAGAACTGGGAAGAAGACGACGGAACGGAATACTGCACCGCCATGGACGACCTGGCGGATGCTCAGGCTGTGTGCGACAAAATCGGTATCAAGCTGCACACCGCCAACTTCGCGGCAGAATACTGGGACAACGTGTTCGAGCACTTCCTGGCCGAATACAAGGCCGGGCGCACGCCGAACCCGGACATCCTCTGTAACCGCGAAATCAAGTTCAAGGCGTTTCTCGACTACGCCATGATGCTCGGCGCGGATCTGATCGCCACTGGCCATTACGTGCGTCGCCGCGACATCGATGGCCGTACTGAGCTGCTCAAAGGCCTCGACCCGAACAAGGATCAGAGCTACTTCCTGCACGCCGTCGGCGGCGAACAGATTGCCAAGACCCTGTTCCCGGTCGGCGAACTGGAAAAGCCTGAAGTACGCGCGATCGCCGAGAAATACGAACTGGCGACCGCCAAGAAGAAGGATTCCACCGGGATCTGCTTCATCGGCGAGCGCCGCTTCAGCGACTTCCTCAAGCAGTACCTGCCGGCGCAACCGGGCGAGATCAAGACCACCGAAGGCGAAGTCATCGGCCGTCACCACGGTTTGATGTACCACACCATCGGTCAGCGCCAAGGCCTTGGCATCGGCGGCTTGAAAGACGCCGGCGATGAGCCGTGGTACGTGCTGCGCAAGGATCTGGACACCAACGAGCTGATCGTCGGCCAGGGCAACAACCATCCGTGGCTGTTCTCCGGCGCCCTGCTCGCTTCGGAAATCTATTGGGTCAACCCGATCGACCTGAGCCAGCCGCTGCGCCTGACCGCCAAAGTGCGTTATCGCCAGAGCGATCAGACCTGCATCCTGGAAAAAACCGCCAGCGGCTACCGCGCCGTGTTCGACGAACCGCAGCGCGCGGTGACCCCGGGCCAGTCCGTGGTGTTCTACGACGGTGAAATCTGCCTCGGCGGCGGCGTGATCGAAGTCGCCGAGCCGTGGAGCGGCCAGGCATGAGCCCGACTCAGGAACAACTGACGGCGCTGGGCGGCGTGTTTCTCGCGGCCGTACTGGTCGACCGGATCGCCAAGACCGGCCAGACCAGCGAAGCCGGCCTGAGCTGCATGCTCGGCAGCCTGCTGGTGCGCGACCCGAAGGACACACTGGACGTGTACGGCGGCGACGATATCAATCTGCGCGAAGGTTATCGCGCCTTGATCGGCGCACTGGAGCGCGACCCGAGCACCCTGCAGCGTGAGCCGCTGCGCTACGCCCTGTCGATGCTCGGCCTCGAGCGTCAACTGGCCAAGCGTAACGACATGCTCGACACCATCGGCAAGCGCCTGCCGCAGATCCAGTCACAGGTCGAACACTTCGGCCCGGCTCACGAAAACGTGGTCGCCGCCTGTGGCGCGCTGTACCAGGACACCCTGAGCACCCTGCGCCAACGCATTCAAGTGCATGGCGACATGCGCAACCTGCAGCAACCGAGCAACGCCTCGAAGATCCGTGCCCTGCTGCTGGCCGGGATCCGCTCGGCACGCCTGTGGCGACAGCTCGGCGGCCACCGCTGGCAGTTGGTGATCAGCCGGCGCAAGCTGCTCAAAGAGCTGTATCCGTTGATGCGCAGCGAGTAAATCGTCGCGCAATAAAAGTTTTTGTAGTCTGTAACGCGTAATACGCCGGTCAGTTGGCGACGGACCGGCGGATTTTTTCATGTATGATACGCGCCCCATTTCGTTGCCCGACTGTCCGAGAACACCCCATGCAGCTCTCTTCGCTCACTGCGGTTTCCCCTGTTGACGGCCGCTACGCCGGCAAAACCCAGGCCCTGCGCCCGATTTTCAGCGAGTACGGCCTGATCCGTGCCCGCGTTCTGGTTGAAGTGCGCTGGCTCCAGCGCCTGGCCGCCCACGCCGGCATCCCGGAAGTGCCAGCCTTCTCCGCCGAGGCCAACGCCGTTCTCAATGAACTGGCTGAAAACTTCTCGCTGGAGCACGCCGAGCGCGTCAAAGAGATCGAGCGCACCACCAACCACGACGTCAAGGCGATCGAATACCTGCTCAAGGAGCAGGCGGCCAAGCTGCCGGAGCTGGCCAAGGTCAGCGAATTCATCCACTTTGCCTGCACCAGCGAAGACATCAACAACCTGTCCCACGCCCTGATGCTGCGCGAAGGCCGTGACGACGTGATGCTGCCGCTGATGCGCCAGACCGCCAACGCCATCCGCGAACTGGCGATCCGCTTCGCCGACGTGCCAATGCTGTCGCGCACCCACGGTCAGCCGGCCTCGCCGACCACTTTGGGTAAAGAACTGGCGAACGTGGTTTACCGTCTCGAGCGTCAGATCGCTCAAGTCGCTGCCGTGCCGCTGCTGGGCAAGATCAATGGCGCCGTGGGCAACTACAACGCGCACCTGTCGGCCTACCCGCAGATCGACTGGGAAGCCAACGCCCGCGCCTTCATCGAAGACGAGCTGGGCCTGGGCTTCAACCCGTACACCACGCAGATCGAACCGCACGACTACATCGCCGAGCTGTTCGACGCGATTGCGCGCTTCAACACCATCCTGATCGACTTCGACCGTGACATCTGGGGCTACATCTCCCTGGGTTACTTCAAGCAGCGCACCATCGCCGGCGAAATCGGTTCGTCGACCATGCCGCACAAGGTCAACCCGATCGACTTCGAAAACTCCGAAGGCAACCTGGGCATCGCCAACGCACTGTTCCAGCACCTGGCGAGCAAACTGCCGATTTCCCGCTGGCAGCGTGACCTGACCGACTCCACCGTCCTGCGTAACCTCGGTGTCGGCTTCGCCCACAGCGTGATCGCCTACGAAGCCAGCCTCAAAGGCATCAGCAAACTGGAGCTCAACGAGCAGAAGATTGCTGCTGACCTGGACGCATGCTGGGAAGTATTGGCCGAGCCGATCCAGACCGTAATGCGCCGCTACAACATCGAAAACCCGTACGAAAAACTCAAAGAACTGACTCGCGGCAAGGGCATCAGCCCAGAAGCGCTGCAGACTTTCATCGACGGTCTGGACATGCCAGCGCAAGCGAAAGCCGAGCTGAAACAGCTGACCCCGGCCAACTACATCGGTAACGCTGTAGCACAAGCCAAACGCATCTGATCGACCGCTTGACCCGCTTGAGACGCCCGGCCGCGCCGGGCGTTTTTATTCCCGTCTGAAAAATGCTTTTTTTCAATAGGTTACACATGAATCCTGATACTCCTCTTCAACTTCTGGGCGGTCTCACGGCGCGCGAATTCATGCGCGATTACTGGCAGAAAAAGCCGCTGCTGATCCGTCAGGCCATTCCTGACTTCGAAAGCCCGATCGACGCCGACGAACTGGCAGGCCTGGCTCTGGAAGAAGAGGTCGAGTCGCGCCTGGTGATCGAGCACGGCGAGCGTCCGTGGGAGCTGCGTCGCGGCCCGTTCGCCGAAGACGAATTCAGCAAACTGCCGGAAAAAGAGTGGACCTTGCTCGTTCAGGCCGTTGATCAATTCGTGCCGGAAGTCAGCGAGCTGCTGGAAAACTTCCGCTTCCTGCCGAGCTGGCGGGTCGACGACGTGATGATCAGTTTCGCAGCCCCAGGTGGCAGCGTCGGTCCGCACTTCGACAACTACGACGTGTTCCTGCTGCAAGGCCACGGCAAGCGCAACTGGAAAATCGGCCAGATGTGCGACTCCGAGAGCCCGCTGCTGCAACACGCGGACCTGCGCATCCTCGCCGAATTCCACGAGACCGAAGAGTGGGTTCTGGAACCGGGCGACATGCTCTACCTGCCGCCGCGCCTGGCCCACTGCGGCGTAGCCGTGGACGACTGCATGACCTACTCGGTCGGCTTCCGCGCACCAAGCGCTTCCGAAGTGCTGACTCACTTCACCGATTTCCTCAGCCAGTTTCTGACTGACGAAGAGCGCTACACCGATGCCGACGCCAAGCCAGCCGTCGATCCGCATCAGATTCAGCACGATGCGCTGGACCGCCTGAAAAGCCTGCTCGCCGAACACATGAGCGATGAGCGCTTGCTGCTGACCTGGTTCGGCCAGTACATGACCGAGCCGCGCTACCCGGAACTGGTGGTCGGTCCGGAAGACGTCGAAGAAGACGACTTCCTTGTCGCTCTGCAGGACGGCGCCGTACTGATCCGCAACCCGAGCGCGCGCCTGGCGTGGTCGGAAGTCGATGACGACCTGCTGCTGTTCGCCAGCGGCCAGAGCCGTTACCTGCCGGGCAAACTGCGTGAGCTGCTGAAGCTGATCTGCGCCGCCGACGCGCTGCACGTCGATAACCTCGGCGAGTGGCTGAACGACGAAGACGGTCGCGGCCTGCTGTGCGAGCTGGTCAAACAAGGCAGCCTGGGATTCGCCGATGAATAAGATTCGCGTACGTGTCGCAGACTGGCAGAAGGACAACGCCGAGATCCGGCGCATTCGTGAAACGGTGTTCATTGCCGAACAATCGGTGCCACCTGAGTTGGAATGGGATGCGGATGACGCGACCGCCGTGCATTTTCTGGCGTTCGAAGGCGACTTTCCAATAGGCACCGCGCGCCTGTTGCCCGACGGGCATATTGGCCGGGTGTCGGTACTGAAGGACTGGCGCGGGCTGAAGGTTGGCGATGCGCTGATGCAAGCAGTCATCGCCGAAGCCGAAGCCCGCAGTCTGAAGCAGCAGATGCTCAGCGCGCAGGTACAGGCCACGGCGTTCTATGAGCGCCTGGGCTTCAGCCTGGTCAGCGAGGAATTCCTCGAAGCCGGGATTCCGCATGTCGACATGGTTCGCCATTCGGCCTGAGACCGCGGCGCGGCTTTCGCGAGCAGGCTCGCTCCCACAAGGGATCTCTATTTGGCGCAAAATTGGTGTCCACTAGAGATCCAATGTGGGAGCGAGCCTGCTCGCGAAGAGTCCCTCGAGAACACCACAAAACGCCCCGACATCAACCGATGCCGGGGCGTTTTGCTGTCTACGATTCAACTTGCCCCACCCCGGGCCGACAAACTGGCAATATCAAGCCTTTCGAAAGCGGAGATAACGGACATGTCCCTACGCACCCTGCTCACCACCCTGCTGCTCGCATGCAGTTTTTCGGTGATGGCAGCCACTGAAATCGTGCCCCTCAAGTACCGCACCAGCGCCGACATGCTGCCGATGGCGCAGGACTTTCTCGGCAAGGACGGTCAGGTCAGCGCCTACGGCAATCAACTGATCGTCAAGGCCGAGCCGGACAAGATCCAGGAACTCAAGGCCCTGATCACCCAGCTCGACACCGCGCCCAAACGCCTGCTGATCACCGTCGACACCAACGAGAACAACCAGCAGAACACCGGCGACCAACAGACCCGAATCATCAACTACAGCACCGCCAGCCGTGACGGCGGTATCCAGCAGGTTCAGGCCAGCGAAGGGGCACCGGCGCTGATTCAGGTCGGCCAGAGCGTGCCGATCACCAGCAGCCAGACCAATTCCTACGGTGATTACAGCAGCCAGACCCAATACCGCAACGTCACCCAGGGCTTCTACGTCACTGCCAGCGTCACCGGCGACATCGTTCACCTGGCGATCAGCACCAATCGTGACCGCATGAGTCAGGAACGTCCCGATGTAGTGAACGTGCAAAGCACCGACACAACTGTCAGCGGACGCCTCGGCGAATGGATCACCCTCGCCGGCATAAACCGCGAAACCCAGGCCGACAAACAGAGCCAGACCCGCAGCTACTCGACTCAAGGCCGGGATGACATGACTTTACGGGTGAAAGTCGACACGCTGGACTAAAGCACCGAAAACTGACTGATTAGTCGTATTAGACGAAAGATGTAGTGCTTTAAAAAAAGCACTACAAAACGTTTGACGAGGCAAAAAAGCGAAGGCATGATGGCCTCGCTCCCGCTAATCAGAGGCCCTGGCAAGGGCCTTCGAAGCGATGTTCGCACCTACCCCGCGAACCGCTTCGTGTCTGTACCGCCCACAAGGTGTGTTTGACGAGGTTGCCGACTGGAACGAAGTTGTCCCGAGGGACGGAAGCGTAATTAGGTAACCCGGCTTCACGCTGTAGTTCGTATAAAGGCCCACGACGCCCGAATGCGCCCACAGTCCGCCACTACCTGCTCACTTCCCCTCGAGCCCATCGTTCACCCCGTCGCCTACCCCGCCGAATCCGACTTGACCACCTAAGCTTCTGGTCAGCGAGCGCAGGAATTTTCCACCGCAGAACAACTTTTCATAAAGACGCGACGAGGTTTATCTCCATGGCACTGACACGCGAACAGCAAATTGCAGCCCTTGAAAAAGACTGGGCTGAAAACCCGCGCTGGAAAGGCGTGACTCGCACTTACTCCGCTGCTGACGTCGTCCGTCTGCGTGGCTCGGTTCAACCTGAGCACACCTTTGCGAAAATGGGCGCCGAGAAGCTGTGGAACCTGGTGACCCAGGGTGCCAAGCCGTCCTTCCGCCCAGAGAAAGATTTCGTCAACTGCATGGGCGCCCTGACCGGCGGCCAGGCTGTTCAACAGGTCAAGGCCGGTATCCAGGCGATCTACCTGTCGGGCTGGCAGGTTGCTGCGGACAACAACTCCGCAGAATCGATGTACCCGGACCAGTCGCTGTACCCGGTGGACTCGGTGCCAACCGTGGTCAAGCGCATCAACAACTCGTTCCGTCGTGCTGACCAGATCCAGTGGAAAGCCGGCAAGAACCCGGGCGACGATGGCTACATCGACTACTTCGCGCCAATCGTGGCCGACGCTGAAGCCGGTTTCGGCGGCGTCCTGAACGCCTACGAGTTGATGAAGAGCATGATCGAAGCAGGCGCCGCCGGCGTTCACTTCGAAGACCAACTGGCTTCCGTGAAAAAATGCGGCCACATGGGCGGCAAAGTACTGGTTCCAACCCAGGAAGCCGTACAGAAGCTGACCGCTGCTCGTCTGGCTGCTGACGTTGCCGGTACCCCGACCATCATTCTGGCCCGTACCGACGCCAACGCGGCTGACCTGCTGACCTCCGATTGCGACCCGTACGACCAGCCGTTCGTGACTGGCGAGCGCACTCAGGAAGGTTTCTACAAGGTTCGTGCAGGCCTCGATCAAGCCATCGCTCGTGGCCTGGCTTACGCGCCATACGCCGACCTGATCTGGTGCGAAACTGCCAAGCCGGATCTGGACGAGGCTCGTCGCTTCGCTGAAGCGATCAAAAAGGAATACCCGGACCAACTGCTGTCGTACAACTGCTCGCCTTCCTTCAACTGGAAGAAAAACCTGGACGACGCGACCATCGCCAAGTTCCAGCGTGAACTGTCCGCCATGGGCTACAAGCACCAGTTCATCACCCTGGCCGGCATTCACAACATGTGGCACAGCATGTTCAACCTGGCGCACGACTACGCCCGCAACGACATGACTGCCTACGTGAAGCTGCAAGAGCAGGAGTTCGCTGACGCCGCCAAGGGCTACACCTTCGTGGCCCACCAGCAGGAAGTGGGCACCGGCTACTTCGACGACATGACCACTGTGATTCAGGGTGGCTCGTCTTCGGTAACCGCACTGACCGGTTCGACCGAAGAAGAACAGTTCCACTGATTCGGCTTCGCTGAGCAGACGGCCTTTACGGATCGTATAGAAAGCTAACCGCAGAGCCGCAAAACTGACGCCCCGACTGGTTCGGGGCGTTTTTTTGCCCGAGAAAATCTCCCAGATACCACCTATCCCTTGTGGGAGCGAGCCTGCTCGCGAAAGCGTTGTGCCAGCTTGCACATGTGGTGACTGACCCACCGCATTCGCGAGCAGGCTCGCTTGTATGGTAGGACTTGAAGGGAGGAGGAGGGACAAGGCTCGATTCTG
>NZ_NQYG01000093.1:0-16179 GCF_002878485.1 Pseudomonas sp. AD21 | reverse complement strand
CTCCCTTCAAGTCCTACCATACAAGCGAGCCTGCTCGCGAAAGCGGCGCCTCGGTCCCAAGCGAACGCGTTAAACCAACACCTGCCGATTCGCCGCCATGTACTCGAAGATCTGCTTTTCAACCCGCGGATGAATCAGCTCCACCGGCCGCCTCTCATTCGGGCAAGGCAAGGTTTTGGTGGTACCAAACAACCGGCAGATCAACGGCCGCTCTTCATACACCGTGCAACCATTTGGCCCCAGGTGCACACAGTTCAGCTCCTCCATCGCCGCATCCTGCTCAGCGCGGGTCTTGCGCGGCAGGCGCGACATCTCTTCCGGCGAGGTGGTCACCGGACCGCAACAGTCATGGCAGCCCGGCACGCAGTCGAACGAGGGGATCTGCTGACGCAGGTCGCGGATTGTCTGGCGGTTGCAGCTCATCGAAACGGTAACCCACATGAAATAGGCGGCGATTGTGCCGCAAAAGCCGTGATCCAGACAGCAACGGCCGACCAGTGTTGCCCGTCTTCAGGCGTGCGGCTTATGCTCCGTCAAATTTTCTCGACACTCAGCCGTTGGATGACGCCCATGAATGCCCGCGCCCACACCCTCGCGAGCCAACCCCACGTTGCCTCCTATTACGCCGCCAGCAGCCTGCCGCAACCGGATCATCCGCAGTTGCAAGGTGAAGTGATAGCCGACGTGTGCGTGGTCGGCGGCGGGTTTTCCGGGCTGAACACCGCACTGGAACTGGCCGAACGCGGCCTCAGCGTGGTGTTGCTGGAAGCGCACAGGATCGGCTGGGGCGCCAGCGGTCGCAACGGTGGGCAGTTGATTCGCGGGGTCGGTCACGGCCTCGATCAGTTCACTAACGTCATCGGCGCCGACGGTGTACGCCAGATGAAACTCATGGGCCTGGAAGCCGTGGAAATCGTCCGTCAACGCGTCGAACGTTTTCAGATCCAGTGCGACCTGACCTGGGGCTACTGCGACCTCGCCAACAAACCTGCCGACCTCGAAGGTTTTGCCGAAGACGCCGAAGAGTTGCGCGGCCTCGGTTATCGCTACGAAACCCGCTTGCTGCAAGCCGACGAGATGCACACGGTGGTCGGCTCCAAACGCTACGTCGGCGGTTTGATCGACATGGGTTCCGGGCATCTGCATCCGCTTAACCTGGCGCTGGGCGAAGCCGCCGCCGCGCAACAACTGGGCGTCAAACTGTTTGAACAGTCGGCAGTCACGCGCATCGATTACGGCCCTGAAGTTCGTGTGCACACCGCGCAAGGCTCAGTGCGTGCCAAAACGCTGGTGCTCGGCTGCAACGCCTACCTCAATGATCTGAATCCGCAACTCAGCGGCAAGGTCCTGCCCGCCGGCAGCTACATCATCGCCACCGAGCCGTTGAGCGAAGCCCAGGCCCACGCCCTGCTGCCGCAAAACATGGCGGTCTGCGACCAGCGGGTGGCGCTGGATTACTACCGGCTCTCGGAGGACCGGCGTCTACTGTTCGGCGGCGCCTGCCATTACTCGGGGCGCGATCCGAAGGACATCGGCGCGTACATGCAGCCGAAGATGCTCGAAGTCTTTGCGCAATTGGCCGGGGTGAAGATCGATTATCAGTGGGGCGGGATGATCGGCATCGGCGCCAACCGTCTGCCGCAGATTGGCAGGCTCAATGATCAGCCGAACGTGTATTACGCCCAGGCCTATTCCGGGCACGGGGTGAATGCCACGCACTTGGCGGGCAAGTTGCTGGCCGAGGCGATCAGTGGCCAGCACAGTGCTGGGTTCGACCTGTTTGCCAAGGTGCCGCACATCACCTTCCCGGGCGGCAAGCATTTGCGCTCGCCGTTGTTGGCACTCGGCATGTTGTGGCATCGGATGAAAGAGCTGGTCTGATGTATTTGATCGTTCCAACGCTCTGCGTGGGAATGCATCCAGTGACGCTCTGCGTCACAGCGGACGCGGAGCATCCGGGGCGGCATTCCCACACGGGAGCGTGGGAACGATCAAACGTTCAGGCCGTGGGTTTTGAGGAAGGCGATGAAGGTTTCTTCGTCCATCACTTTTACACCCAGCTCATTGGCCTTGGTCAGCTTGGAACCGGCGCCGGGGCCCGCGACCACACAATGAGTCTTCGCCGACACCGAACCAGCGACCTTGGCGCCGAGGCTTTCCAGATGCTCCTTGGCGACATCACGGCTCATCAACTCAACCTTGCCGGTCAGCACCCAGGTCTCGCCGGACAGCGGCAAACCTTCGACGACTTTCTTCTCGCTCTGCCAGTGCATGCCGAAATCACGCAGTTGTTTCTCGGACTCTTCAGCTAATTGACGATGTTCAGGAGCAGCAAAAAACTCGCGCACCGAATTCGCCTGTTTCTCCGGCAAGGCCTGACGCATATCCAGCCAGTCAGCATTCATCACCGCTTCCAGCGAGCCAAACTTGTCCGCCAGTTTCTGCGCGCCACCCGGGCCAACCGAAGGAATGTGCAGCTTGTCGAGGAAGCCCCCGAGCGTGGTGCTGGCGGCAAACTCGGCGCCCAGCTCACCCTGATCCTGAATCTGCAAACCATGACCGAGCAATTCGGTAATCACCTGCTGGTTATGTGCATCTTCAAAGAAGCTGTGAATCTCGTGCGCCACTTCCAGCCCCACATCCGGCAGGTAGGTCAGGACTTGCGGCAGCGCCTGCTGCACACGCTCCAGCGAACCCAGCGAGCGCGCCAGCACCTTGGCTGTCTCTTCACCGACATCGGGAATCCCCAGCGCATAGATGAAGCGCGCCAGCCCCGGTTTCTTGCTGTCCTCGATGGCCGCCAACAGCTTGTTGCTGGAGACTTCGGCAAAGCCTTCCAGATCGACAATATCGTCGAATTTCAGCGCATACAGATCGGCCGGCGAACTGACCAGGCCTTCGTCGACCAGTTGCTCGACACTTTTGTCGCCGAGGCCTTCGATGTCCATGGCGCGGCGCGACACGAAGTGGATGATCGCCTGTTTCAGTTGCGCACCACAGGCCAGACGGCCGACGCAGCGGTACACCGCACCTTCGCTGATGGTTTCCTTGCCTTTGCTGCGCTTGACCAGTTGCGTGCGCTCGACGTGGGAACCACAGACCGGGCAGCTCTCGGGAATCTGCACGGACCGTGCGTTCTCGGGACGACGGTCCATGACCACTTGTACCACTTGCGGAATCACGTCACCGGCGCGGCGGATGATCACGGTGTCGCCAATCATCAGGCCCAGACGCGCCACTTCATCCATGTTGTGCAGCGTGGCGTTGGCCACGGTGACGCCAGCGACCTTGACCGGTTTCAGCCGCGCCACGGGAGTCACGGCGCCGGTGCGGCCGACCTGGAATTCCACGTCGAGCAACTCGGTGAGCTCTTCCATCGCCGGGAATTTGTGCGCGATCGCCCAGCGCGGTTCGCGGGCGCGGAAGCCCAGCTCGCGTTGATCGGCGATGCGGTTGACCTTGAACACCACGCCGTCGATTTCGTAGGCCAGCGCGTTACGTCGTTCGCCGATGTCGCGGTAATAATCCAGGCATTCGCCGATGCCTTTGGCCAGTTTCAGCTCATGGCTGATCGGCATGCCCCACGCCTGCAATTGCTTGAGGTTGCCGATGTGGGTGTCGGAAATATCGTGGGAGACCTGGCCGATGCCGTAGCAGCAGAATTCCAGCGGACGGTTGGCGGTGATCTTCGAATCCAGCTGACGCAAGCTGCCGGCCGCGGCGTTGCGCGGGTTGGCGAAGGTCTTGCCGCTGACCTCCAACTGCGAGGCGTTGAGGCGCTCGAAACCGGCCTTGGACATGAACACCTCGCCGCGCACTTCCAGAGTCGCGGGCCAGCCTTCGCCATGCAGCTTCAGCGGGATGTTGCGCACGGTGCGCACGTTGACGCTGATGTCTTCACCGGTAGTGCCGTCGCCGCGCGTGGCGCCGCGTACCAATACGCCGTCCTGATACAGCAGGCTGACCGCTAGGCCATCGAGCTTCGGTTCGCAGCTGTACTCCACCGCCGCACCGCCACCGAACAGATCACCGGCCGGCAGATCCAGCCCTTCAGTCACCCGGCGGTCGAACTCGCGCATGTCGGTTTCTTCGAAGGCATTGCCGAGGCTGAGCATCGGCACTTCGTGACGCACTTGGGTGAACGCGGTCAGGGCCACGCTGCCGACGCGCTGGGTCGGTGAGTCGCTGGTGATCAGTTCCGGATTGGCCGCTTCCAGCGCCTTGAGCTCGTGGAACAACCGGTCGTACTCGGCGTCCGGAATGCTCGGCTCGTCGAGGACGTGGTAACGGTAGTTGTGCTGATCGAGTTCAGCGCGCAGTTCTAGGATGCGGTTTTTGGCGGCGGTCATGGGTGTTCTCTCATAAAGCAAAAGAGCAGCCGAGGCTGCTCAATCTATATTGCCGACTGCCTCTTGGGGATGAGGCAATCTTTTCAATCAGCGTTTCTGGGTCAACGCGCGGCGTTCGAATTCGACGATACGCTGACGGTAATGCTCAATGGTTTGCGCGGTCAGAACGCTGCGCTGGTCATCTTTCAACTCGCCGTTCAGTTCCTGGGACAGCTTGCGGGCTGCCGCCACCATCACGTCGAAGGCCTGCTTCGGATGACGCGGGCCTGGCAGGCCGAGGAAGAAGCTCACTGCCGGGGTGCTGAAATGGTCGATGTCGTCCAGATCGAAGATACCCGGCTTGACCGCATTGGCCATGGAGAACAGCACTTCGCCGTTGCCGGCCATGCTTTCGTGGCGGTGGAAAATGTCCATCTCGCCAAAACGCAGACCGCTTTCCAGAATGTTCTGCAACAGCGCCGGGCCTTTGAAGCCGGCAGCGTCACGGCAGATCACGCTGATCACCAGCACTTCTTCGGCTTGCGGCTGGTCTTTGTCGACCACGGCAGGCGCAGGCTTGGTGTCTTCAACGAAATCGTCGTCACGGCTGCTGAAGCTCGGGCCGTCGTCCAGATCCAGATCCAGGTTCAAGTCGCCCTGCGCCGAACCTTTGCTGCCACGCTTGCCACGTTTCGAGCCGGATTCGCGAGGCTCGCGTGCTTCGCGGGCCGGCATGCTCACCGACGGCAGATCGTGTTCGTCCAGTTGTGGCTCTTTATGCGTGTCCAGAACACGGGCCGGGCCCAACAGCTCGGCGCTGGTGTCCTCGTCCGGCAGGTTGGACAGACTTCGGTCAAGACGGAATTTCAGTTTTCCCTTGCCGCCGCGCATACGGCGCCAGCCATCGAAAAGAATACCGGCTATCACAATGATGCCGATGACGATCAGCCACTCGCGCAGACCGATTTCCATGTAATCCCGTGCCTCTATAAAAAATGCTGAAAAATAAGGGGTTTACACTGTGCAAACCGCTTTAAAACGTGGCGCCAACTCTATGTTCTGACAGGCGTTTTGCCCACGTATACGAAAAATTGACATTAAACTAGCACGACCAAAGACAACTTTACACCGTCTGTCTCATTGGCTTGCGCGAATATGTCGATTGGCCAGCAAGTCGAACCCGGTAAAAAAGTCCTACAACACCAAATTACCTTTCCGACACCACGCTGACTCAGGCGTCCACCATCGCCATCGCCTCCTCGACATCCACTGCAACCAGTCGCGAACAACCCGGCTCGTGCATCGTCACCCCCATCAGTTGATCAGCCATTTCCATGGCGATCTTGTTGTGGGTGATATAGATGAACTGCACGGTCTGCGACATTTCTTTAACCAATCGTGCGTAGCGTCCAACGTTAGCGTCATCCAGTGGCGCGTCAACCTCATCGAGCATGCAGAACGGCGCCGGGTTCAACTTGAAGATGGCAAAAACCAGTGCCAGCGCGGTCAGGGCTTTTTCCCCGCCGGAGAGCAAATGGATGGTGCTGTTCTTCTTCCCTGGCGGCTGCGCCATGATCGTTACCCCTGTATCGAGTAGATCTTCGCCCGTCAGTTCCAAATACGCGCGCCCGCCACCGAAAACTTTTGGAAAAAGTGCCTGTAAACCGCCATTGATCTGATCAAAGGTATCTTTGAAGCGGTTACGGGTTTCCTTGTCGATCTTGCGAATGACGTTTTCCAGGGTCTCCAGCGCTTCGACCAGATCGGCGTCCTGCGCATCCAGATAACGTTTACGCTCGGATTGTTGCGTGTACTCGTCGATGGCCGCGAGGTTGATCGCGCCCAGGCGCTGAATCCGCGCATTGATCCGTTCGAGTTCATCTTCGGCGGCGCGTTCACTGGCCTCGGGGGTCAATGTCGCGAGCACACCATTGAGATCGTAGCCGTCTTCGAGCAGTTGATCCTGCAAGGCCTTGCGCCGCACGGTCAGCGCTTGCCATTCCATGCGTTGCTGTTCGAGCTGGCCGCGGATCAGTTGCGATTGCTGCTCGGCCTGGGTCCGGCGTTTTTCCGCCTCGCGCAATTCGCGGTCGGCGTCTTCCAGAGCGATTTGTGCGGTCTTGAGTTCTTCGTCGACGCTCATGCGCTTGTCGAGCAGTTCTTCGAGTTTGAGGCGCAACTCTTCCAGCGGCGCTTCGCCCTCCTCCAGATTCAGACTCAACTGTTCGCGCTTTTCGGTCAGGCGCTCGGCCTGCATTTCCAGACGCTCCAGCGCCTGACGCGTAGAGTCATGCTGCGCGCGCAACGAGCCGAGGCGCACCGCCAATTGATGGGCGTGATCCTTGTGCTGCCGCGCTTCCTGGCGCACGCGGTCGAGGCGTTCGCGCAGGCTGTCGCGCTGGGCCAGCAGCAATTCGCGCTGCTCGGTGTCCAGCGCCATGGCATCCAGCGCTTCCTGCAATTGCATGCGCGCTTCGCCAACCTGTTCGAGCTCAAGCTCGCGTTGTTCACCGAGTTCGACCAACTCTTCATCAAGACGCGTGCGGCGCAAAGTCAACTGCTCGGCCTTGGCTTTGCCGGCGGACAACTGGGCTTTCAACTCACCTTGCGAACGGGCTTCGTCTTGCAGCAAACGGCGCAAATGCTCGCGGCCGTTTTCCTGCTGACGCTGCTGCGCACGCAGGGTTTGCAGACGGGTTTCCATGGCCTCGACCGTGGCTTCTTTCTCCTCGCGTTCGAGGTGCAGCGCTTCGATTTCCTGACCACGAGCGAGCATGCCGCTTTCCGCTTCGCTGGCCCGACGCACACGCAGGAAGTGCCGACCGATCCAGTAACCGTCGCGGCTGATCAGGCTCTCGCCGGCGCTCAATTGCCCACGCAAGGACAATGCCTGCTCGAGGCTGTCGACCGGTTTGACCTGACCGAGCCACGGCGACAGATCGATCTGCGCGTCGACTTTATCCAGCAAGCTGCCCGCCGCTGGCACACCATCATTGCCGGGGCTGAGCAGGCGCAGATCGCCCTGAGTGAAACCGGATAAATCGAAACCACTGAAATCGTCGACCAGCACCGCTTGCAGATCGGCGCCGAGCACGGTTTCCACCGCCAGTTCCCAACCGGCTTCGACCTTCAGGCCTTCGGCCAGACGCGGGCGCTCGGCGAGGTTGTGTTCCTTCAGCCATTCGGCGGTGCCGGTGCCCGGATCCAGCGCGGCTTGCTGCAAGGCTTCAAGAGACGCGAGACGACCGTTGAGGCGCTGCAAATCGCCCTGCGCCTGTTGCTGCGCGGTCAGCGCCTGCTGCAATTCCTGACGCAGTTGTTCGAGTTTTTCGACTTGGGCTTCTTCGCTGGTCTGCAAATCTTCGAGGGTCGCTTCGGACTCGGCGAGCTGCTCGTTGAGCTCCATGATCGCCGCGTCTTCCGGATCAGCCGAGAGCAACGCGCGCTCTTCGCCGAGGCGTTTCTGCCGGTCAGCGAGGCGCTCCATGCTGGTTTCCAGCTGCTGGATACGCGACTGCTGCACTTCGGCCTGACGCCGCGGTTCGGCGGCGGTCAGGTTGAACGTGTCCCACTGCTCCTGCCAACCGTGCATGACGCTTTCGGAATCTTCCAGCGCAGCGGCGGCTTCTTCGGCGGCGGCGCTGGTGACCTCCTGCTCGGGGGTGAGCATGTCCAGCTCTTCACCGAGGGTCAGCAGCAGCGTGCGGTCGTGGCCCAGGTGCGATTCGGTTTCCAGGCGCGCGCGTTCGGCTTCTTTCAGATCGTCCTGCAACTGGCGCAGGCGTTGCTGGCCGTGCTGAATGCTCTGCTCGACCCGGGCGATGTCGCCGCCGACCGAGTAGAAGCGCCCTTGCACCAGATTGAAGCGTTCGGACAGTTCATGGTGTCCGTCGCGCAGGCGCTCGATGGCCGCATCGGCATTGCGCTGCTCGGCGACCAGCGCCTCGAAACTGACTTCCTGGGTGCCGATGATCGACTCGCGCTGGCCGACCTGATCGTTGAGATCCTGCCAGCGCAAGGCCGACAGTTGCGCTTTGAGCTGACGCTCCTCGGCTTTGAATTCCTGATACTTCTTGGCGGACTCGGCCTGACGGTGCAAGCGCTCGAGCTGACGCTCGAGCTCTTCGCGCAGGTCGGTCAGACGCGCGAGGTTTTCGTGGGTGCGGCGGATGCGGTTTTCGGTCTCGCGCCGGCGCTCCTTGTACTTGGAGATACCCGCTGCTTCTTCGATGAAGTTGCGCAGGTCTTCGGGCTTGGACTCGATCAGCTTGGAGATCATCCCCTGCTCGATGATCGAATAGCTGCGCGGGCCGAGGCCGGTGCCGAGGAAGATATCGGTGATGTCGCGACGACGGCATTTGGTGCCGTTGAGGTAATAAGTGGTCTGGCTGTCGCGGGTCACCTTGCGGCGGATGGAAATCTCCGCGTAGGCCGCGTATTCGCCCAGAAGCGTGCCGTCGGAGTTGTCGAACACCAGTTCGATACTCGCCTGGCTCACGGGTTTGCGACTGGTCGAGCCATTGAAGATGACGTCGGTCATCGACTCGCCACGCAGGTTTTTCGCCGAGCTTTCGCCCATCACCCAGCGTACGGCGTCGATGATGTTCGACTTGCCGCAACCATTCGGCCCGACGACCGCCGCCATGTTACTGGGGAAGTTCACCGTGGTCGGGTCGACGAAGGACTTGAACCCCGCCAGTTTGATGCACTTTAGCCGCACGCTCAGGCAACCGTCAGGGCGGAAACCACCAGATCGCAGCTGCGCTGGGCGTAAGCCGTCAGCACGGTGCGGATCTGCGGCAAATCACGGGCGAGGACAGCGGCCAGCAGGCGTTCGAACAGCTCGAGGAACTCGCTCATTTCGGCCTTGCGCTGTTCGAGGGCGAGAAAGTACGCACGGCTCATGGCCGGCTGCAGGTTCTCGACGGTCTCTTGCAGGTACGGGTTGTTGGCGAATGGGTACGCAGCGCGCATCACGCTGAAGCTGTCGTCGACGAAGGTGCGGATGTCCTGACGCTCGTAACTGGCAGTCAGACGCTGTTGGATCTGCACGAACGGCGCCATGTCGGCCTGGGTCTGCCAGCCATTGGCGACCGCGTTGCCGAGCAGGATGTACAGCTCGCTCATCAGCGTGCACAGGCTCTGCACCTTGTGCGCGGTGAGTTCGGTGACATGGGCGCCACGTCGCGGCAGAATCGCGATCAGGTGGCGGCGTTCGAGGATCAGCAGGGCTTCGCGGACCGATCCGCGGCTGACATTGAGGGCCAGCGTGACCTTCTGTTCCTGAATGCGCTCTCCCGGCTTCATTTCGCCACGAATGATGCGTTCGGCGAGGTGGTGAGCGATTTGCTCGGCGAGGCTGTCCGGCGCCTTGAACGTCATGGTTGTCCTTCAAACTCTTCGATCTGCACAAGCGGCGCAGTGTAGCGCAAATGCAGGCTCATGGCGGAGTGCCCGCAGGACGGTTTTTGGCACGATTCAAGCAAAAAAAGCAGTGGATCCGCTCAGGGTCAATACTCAATAGAGCACACGTTAATCGACAAAACCGTTTTTCCTGACCTTTAAGTCAGAAAACCATTGACCGAAAAGTCAGACCTGCTAAATTCGGCTCAAGTCGGTTAACAACAATAATGAGTCTGCGAGGCCTTCCGTGATCCAGTTTTTACTTAACCAGGAACTCCGTAGCGAGCACGCCCTGGACCCGAATCTGACCGTGCTCAATTACCTGCGCGAACATGTAGGCAAGTCCGGCACCAAAGAAGGCTGCGCCAGCGGCGACTGTGGCGCCTGCACCGTGGTGGTCGGCGAGTTGCAAACGGATGACGACGGCCGCGAACACATTCGCTATCGCAGCCTCAATTCGTGCCTGACCTTTGTTTCGTCGCTGCACGGAAAACAACTGATCAGCGTTGAAGACCTCAAACACAAAGGCGAATTGCACAGCGTGCAGAAAGCCATGGTCGAGTGCCACGGCTCGCAGTGCGGTTTCTGCACCCCAGGTTTCGTCATGTCGCTGTTCGCCCTGCAGAAGAACAGCGATGCACCGGATCATGCCAAGGCCCACGAAGCGCTGGCCGGCAACCTCTGCCGCTGCACCGGCTACCGGCCGATCCTCGCCGCGTCCGAGCAGTCGTGCTGTGACAAGCAACCGGATCAGTTCGATGCCCGCGAAGCCGAGACCATCGCCCGCCTCAAAGCCATCGCCCCGACCGATATCGGCGAACTCAACAGCGGCGACAAGCGCTGCCTGGTGCCGCTGACCGTGGCTGATCTGGCAGATCTCTATGACGCTTATCCACAAGCGCGGCTGCTGGCCGGCGGCACCGATCTGGCGCTGGAAGTCACGCAGTTCCACCGCACCTTGCCGGTGATGATCTACGTCGGCAATGTCGCGGAAATGAAGCGCATCGAAATCTTCGATGACCGCATCGAAATCGGCGCCGCCACCGCCCTCTCCGACTGCTACGAAGCGCTGAACACCGAGTACCCGGACTTCGGCGAACTGCTACACCGCTTCGCCTCCCTGCAGATCCGCAACCAGGGCACCCTCGGCGGCAACATCGGTAACGCCTCGCCGATCGGTGATTCGCCACCGCTGCTGATCGCCCTCGGCGCACAGGTCGTGCTGTGCAAAGGTGAAACCCGCCGCACCTTGAACCTGGAAGATTACTTCATCGACTACAAGGTCACCGCGCGCCAGGAAAGTGAGTTCATCGAAAAGATCATCGTGCCGCGCGCCAGCGCCGAGCAGTTGTTCCGTGCCTACAAAGTCTCCAAGCGTCTGGACGACGACATCTCCGCCGTCTGCGCCGCCTTCAACTTGCGCGTCGAAAACGGCGTGATCACCGATGCGCGCATGGCGTTCGGCGGCATGGCCGCGATCCCGAAACGTGCCGCCCACTGCGAAGCCGTGTTGATCGGTGCGCCGTTCAACAACGCCGTGGTCGAACGTGCCTGCGCCGCACTGGCCGAAGACTTCACACCACTCTCGGACTTCCGCGCCAGCAAGGAATATCGCCTGCTCAGCGCGCAGAACCTGCTGCGCAAATACTTCATCGAACTGCAAACACCGCACATCGAGACTCGGGTGACCGCTTATGTCTAACCATCACGGCGTAGAGAAAACTCAAGCTGAACTGGCTGAACTGTTCGCCAGGGACCTGACCACCGGCGTTGGCCGCAGCGTCAAGCACGACAGCGCCGCCAAGCACGTGTCCGGTGAGGCGCAGTACATCGATGATCGTCTGGAATTTCCGAACCAGCTGCACCTTTATGCACGCATGTCGGACCGCGCCCACGCGAAAATCATCAGCATCGACACCTCGCCCTGCTACGCCTTCGAAGGCGTGCGCATCGCCATTACCCACGAAGACGTGCCGGGTCTGAAAGACATCGGCCCATTGATGCCGGGCGACCCGCTGCTGGCCATCGACGACGTGCAATTCGTCGGCCAACCGGTGCTCGCCGTTGCCGCGAAAGACTTGGAAACCGCACGCAAAGCGGCGATGGCCGCGATCATCGAATACGAAGATCTGGAGCCGGTACTCGATGTGGTCGAGGCCCTGCGCAAACGCCACTTCGTGCTCGACAGCCACACCCATCAGCGCGGCGATTCGGTGTCCGCACTGGCGACCGCTGAACACCGCATTCAAGGCACGCTGCACATCGGCGGCCAGGAACACTTCTACCTCGAAACCCAGATCTCCTCGGTGATGCCCACCGAAGACGGCGGCATGATCGTCTACTGCTCGACGCAGAACCCGACCGAAGTGCAGAAACTGGTCGCCGAAGTGCTCGACGTGTCGATGAACAAAATCGTCGTCGACATGCGTCGCATGGGCGGTGGTTTCGGCGGCAAGGAAACCCAGGCTGCCAGCCCGGCGTGCCTGTGCGCAGTCGTCGCGCACCTCACTGGCCAGCCGACCAAGATGCGCCTGCCGCGCGTCGAAGACATGCTGATGACCGGCAAGCGCCACCCGTTCTACGTCGAGTACGACGTCGGCTTCGACAGCACCGGGCGCCTGCACGGGATCAACATGGACCTGGCCGGCAACTGCGGCTGCTCGCCGGACTTGTCCGCGTCGATCGTTGACCGCGCGATGTTCCACTCGGACAACTCGTACTACCTGGGCGATGCGACGATCAATGGTCACCGCTGCAAGACCAATACCGCATCGAATACCGCCTACCGGGGTTTCGGCGGCCCGCAAGGCATGGTCGCGATCGAAGAAGTGATGGACGCGATTGCCCGTCACCTCAACCTCGATCCACTCGCTGTGCGCAAGGCCAACTACTACGGCAAGACCGAGCGCAACGTCACCCACTACTACCAGACCGTCGAGCACAACATGCTCGAGGAAATGACCGCCGAGCTTGAAGAAAGCAGCCAGTATCACGAACGCCGCGAAGCGATCCGCCGCTACAACGCCAACAGCCCGATCCTGAAAAAAGGCCTGGCGCTGACCCCGGTGAAATTCGGCATTTCGTTTACCGCAAGCTTCCTCAATCAGGCCGGCGCACTGGTGCACGTCTACACCGACGGCAGCATTCACCTGAACCATGGCGGCACGGAAATGGGCCAGGGCCTGAACACCAAGGTCGCGCAAGTCGTAGCCGAAGTGTTCCAGGTGGAAATGGATCGCGTGCAGATCACCGCGACCAACACCGACAAGGTGCCGAACACCTCGCCCACCGCCGCCTCCAGCGGTGCCGACCTCAACGGCAAGGCCGCGCAGAACGCCGCCGAGATCATCAAGCAGCGGCTGGTGGAATTTGCTGCGCGGCACTACAAGGTCAGCGAAGAAGACGTCGAATTCCACAACGGCCACGTGCGCGTGCGTGACCACATCCTGACCTTCGAAGCGCTGATCCAGCTGGCGTATTTCAATCAGGTGTCGCTGTCGAGCACCGGCTTCTACAAGACCCCGAAAATCTACTACGACCGCAGCCAGGCCCGGGGTCGGCCGTTCTACTACTTCGCCTTCGGCGCGGCGTGCTGCGAAGTGATCGTCGACACCCTGACCGGCGAGTACAAGATGTTGCGCACCGACATCCTCCACGACGTCGGTGCCTCGCTGAACCCGGCGATCGACATCGGTCAGGTCGAGGGCGGTTTCATCCAGGGCATGGGCTGGCTGACCATGGAAGAGCTGGTCTGGAACAACAAGGGCAAGCTGATGACCAACGGCCCGGCCAGCTACAAGATCCCGGCCGTGGCGGACATGCCACTGGACCTGCGCGTGAAGCTGGTGGAAAACCGCAAGAACCCGGAAGACACGGTGTTCCATTCCAAGGCTGTCGGCGAGCCGCCGTTCATGCTCGGCATTGCTTCATGGTGTGCGATCAAGGATGCGGTGGCGAGCCTCGGTGACTACAAGCATCAACCACAGATCGATGCGCCGGCGACGCCGGAGCGGGTGTTGTGGGGTTGCGAGCAGATGCGTCAGCTCAAAGCGGTGAAAGCGGTCGAAGCTGAAACCGAGGTTGTTTGATGATCGTTCCCACGCTCTGCGTGGGAATGCAGCCCGCGACGCTCTGCGTCGCATCCTGAACAGCGGACGCGGAGCGTCCAGTGATGCATTCCCACGCAGAGCGTGGGAACGATCTGAGAGGTGTGTATGTACAACTGGATCGACGCCCTCGCCGACCTGCAGAACCAGGGCGAATCCTGCGTTCTGGTGACGATCATCGAAGAACTCGGCTCGACCCCACGCAATGCCGGGTCGAAAATGGTCGTCAGCGCGAATCAGACCTTCGACACCATCGGTGGCGGGCATCTGGAATACAAAGCCATGCAGATCGCCCGCGAGATGCTCGCCAGCGGTAAGCAGGACACCCATCTCGAGCGTTTCAGCCTCGGCGCCAGCCTTGGCCAGTGCTGCGGCGGCGCCACCGTGTTGCTGTTCGAACCGATGGGCCAGGTACAGGCGCAAATCGCCGTGTTCGGTGCCGGCCACGTCGGCCGCGCCTTGGTGCCGCTGCTCGCCAGCCTGCCCTGCCGGGTGCGCTGGATCGATTCGCGCGATGCCGAATTCCCCGAACACATCCCCCACGGCGTGCGTAAAATCGTGTCCGAAGAGCCTGTGGATGAAATCGATGAGCTGCCCGCCGGCAGCTATTGCATCGTCATGACCCACAACCATCAGCTCGACCTTGAACTCACTGCCGCGATTCTCAAGCGCAACGACTTCGCCTACTTCGGCCTGATCGGTTCGAAGACCAAACGCGCGAAGTTCGAACACCGTTTACGTGATCGCGGCTTCGACAGCGGCGTCGTGCAGCGCATGCGCTGCCCGATGGGCATCGGCGAAGTCAAAGGCAAACTGCCTGTGGAAATCGCCATCTCCATCGCCGGCGAAATCATCGCCACCTATAACGCCAACTTCGGCCAGCAGACTGCCAGCGCCGAACCGATTGCCAAGCTGCTGCCGGTTTCGCGGCGCAGTCAGGCCGCCAAACTCAAAGCCTCAAACTGATTAGAGAACCCTCATGCCTCTGACTCGCAAAGCCTACCGCGCCGCCATCCTGCACAGCATCGCCGATCCCGCCGAAGTCGGGATCGAAGCTTCCTACGAATATTTCGAGGATGGCCTGCTGGTGGTCGATGGCGGCAAGATCAGCGCCCTTGGCCACGCCAGTGATTTACTGCCGACCCTGCCGGCGGACATCGAAATCGAGCATTACAAAGACGCGCTGATCACCCCGGGCTTCATCGACACCCACATCCACCTGCCGCAAACCGGCATGGTCGGCGCCTACGGCGAGCAACTGCTGGACTGGCTCAACACTTACACCTTCCCGTGCGAAAGCCAGTTCGGCGACAAGGCTCACGCCGACGATGTCGCGGACATTTTCATCAAGGAACTGCTGCGCAACGGCACCACCACCGCACTGGTGTTCGGCAGCGTGCACCCGCAGTCGGTGAACTCGTTTTTCGAAGCCGCCGAGAAGCTCGACCTGCGGATGATCGCCGGCAAGGTGATGATGGACCGCAACGCGCCGGACTACCTGACCGACACCGCCGAATCGAGCTACGTCGAGAGCAAGGCGCTGATCGAACGCTGGCACGGCAAGGGCCGCCTGCACTACGCAGTCACCCCGCGTTTCGCCCCGACCAGCACCCCGGAACAGCTGACCCTCGCCGGCCAGTTGCTCACCGAGTACCCGGATCTGTACATGCAGACCCACATCAGTGAGAACCTCAAGGAAATCGAGTGGGTCAAGGAGCTGTTCCCGGAGCGCAAGGGCTACCTCGACGTTTACGATCACTACCAGTTGCTCGGCGAGCGTTCGGTGTTTGCTCACGGCGTGCACCTGTGCGACGACGAATGTGCGCGACTGGCGGAAACCGGCTCGGCGATCTCGTTCTGCCCGACCTCGAACTTCTTCCTTGGCAGCGGCCTGTTCAACCTGCCGATGGCCGAAAAACACAAACTGAATGTCGGCCTGGGCACTGACGTCGGCGGCGGCACCAGTTTCTCGCTGCTGCAAACCCTGAACGAAGCCTACAAAGTCATGCAGTTGCAGGGTGCGCGCCTGAGCCCGTTCAAGTCGCTGTACCTGGCGACCCTCGGCGGTGCGCGGGCGCTACGCCTGGAAGACAAGATCGGCAACCTGCAACCGGGTTCCGACGCCGACTTCCTGGTGCTGGATTACCACGCCACGCTGCTGCTCAGTTACCGCCTGAAGCAGGCCAACAACATTGCCGAGACGTTGTTTGTGTTGATGACGCTGGGGGATGACCGCACGGTGCAGCAGACGTATGCGGCGGGTGCTTTGGTGCATCAGCGCTGAGTTTTTCCGCCCCATGATCGTTCCCACGCTCTGCGTGGGAATGCAGCCCGTGACGCTC
>NZ_NQYG01000092.1:0-17207 GCF_002878485.1 Pseudomonas sp. AD21 | reverse complement strand
CACCTAAAGCCGTTTAGGGGCTAGGCATGAACCATAGAATCTCCCACAGTGGATCGGAGTCGTTCAAAAATCCCCTGTGGGAGCGGGCTTGCTCGCGAATGGCGCGACGCGGTGTCAGCGGTGAAACAATAAAATCAGCAGCACCAGATTCCCCAGCAAGGCGATCAACGCCATCGTCCGCCAAACTTTCAACGGCTCACGCTCCAATAAAGGCCTGGGCCGCACGCTCAAACTGCGCCGCTCCCCTTGCTCCAACACCAGCAACCATTCTTCAGCCGTTTCAAATCGCTGTTGCGGGTCCGCCGCCACGCCACGCTCCAGACTCTGCGCGACCCAGTCCGGCAAGTCCGGGCGATAACGACTGGCGCTCACCGGTACGCCAAATCGTGGCCGCTGGAACGCTTCGATCTCGCCATAGGGAAAGTGCCCGGTCAGCAGGAAATACAGGCTCACACCCACCGCGTACAGATCCTGTTGCGCACTGGGCGGCTCGCCGCGAAAGGCTTCCGGGGCGATGAAACTCGGCGTTCCGGGCAGTGTTGCCGGTGTGTCTTGCGAAAGTCCCGGGCAGTACGCCAGGCCGAAGTCCAGCAGCCGCAGCTCACCGTCGTCGCCCAGGTGCAGATTTTCCGGCTTGATGTCGCGGTGCAGAATCTGCCGTCGATGCAGCAGGCCCACGGCCCGCAGCAGGCGTTCGGCCAGGTCCTGCCATTGCACCAACGGCAGCGGACTGCTGTGTTGAAACACCTGCGCCAGAGTCTTCCCGGAATATTCGCGCATCACGTAGTACACATGCTGACGCTGACTGCTGGCATGGACTTCAGGAAAATGCCGCCCGGCCACACGCTTGAGGAACCATTCTTCCGAGAGCAAGGCCTGCCCGGCCTGGGGGTCATCCGCCAGCCGCGCCGGCAGGGTTTTCAACAGCCAGCCCCGACCTTGTCCATCCATGACCCGATACAGCAGCGATTGCTGGCTCTGGCCGACAATCCCCTGCACCTGCCAGCCTTCGAACACCTGACCGGTTTTCAGCGGCGGCGGCAGTGGCCATTGCTGCAAGTGAATCAGCGCATCGCCGATGCTCGCCTCACCGACGGCATCGACTCGCACCAGCAGCGCACTGGCGTTATCCTGACTGCCTGCCAGGTGCGCGGCGTTGACCAGCGTCTGTGCCGCGCTGTCGAGATCTGGCTGATCGCGCAGAATTGCCGCAATCGCGGTGTCGCCCAAGCTCGACCACACGCCATCGCTGAGCAGCACGAAACATTCGTCTGCGCGCAACTCGCCGTCGAGAAAATCCAGCACCAGATGCTGATCCAGCCCAAGCGCACGCTTGAGCACGTGCTGCATGCCCGGTTGATCCCAGACATGATCTTGCGAAATACGCAGCAAGTGGTCGGCCTGCCAGCGATAGACCCGGCAATCACCGACGTGGGCCAAGGTGAAGCGCTGGCCGCGCAGGACCAGCGCGCTGACCGTGGTCAGCAACGGTTGCCCACCGCCGTTGGCCTGCAACCAGCGGTTTTGTGCGAGCAGCAGGCGATCCAGTGCCTGCGCCACGCTCCAGGTTTGCGGCGTGGCGTAGTAGTCGAGTGCCAGCGCTTGCAGGGTCGAGCGCGCGGCCAGGCCGCCGTCGGCGCATTGGCTGACACCGTCGGCGATGGCAAACAGATAACCCTTGCTGGCGGCCAGCGCCGGGGCGGGCGTTACCAGGCGCAAGGCGTCCTGGTTTTCCGCGCGTGGTCCGGTGGCGCTGGCTTCGGCGAAACTCAGTTGCAGAGGCATTGACTGTTCAGACTCGCGCAGCGGTCACGGCGGCCGAACCCCAGGTGGTTCTCCAGCGGCGTTTGACCCCGTGCAGACCGAACCACGCCAGCACACCGAGGCTGGCGAACAACCACAGCGCCAGTTGATAGCTGCCGGTGCTTTGCTTGATCGCGCCCATGCCTGCCGCCAGGGCAAAACCGCCGATGCCGCCGGCCATGCCGATCAGCCCGGTCATCACGCCGATCTCCAGGCGGAAACGTTGCGGCACCAACTGGAACACCGCGCCGTTTCCTGCCCCCAGACCAAGCATGGTGCAGACGAAAAGCGCCAGTGCGGCGTAGGAACTTGGCAGGTTGAAGCCGACGGCCGCGATGCAGATCGCTGCCACGGTGTACATCGCCAGCAACGTGCGGATACCGCCGAAGCGATCCGCCAGCGCGCCACCCAGCGGGCGCATCAGGCTGCCGCCGAACACACAGGCGGCGGTGTAGTAACCAGCAATCACCGGGTTCAGGCCGTACTGGTCGTTGAAGTAGCCGGGCAGGGCGCTGGCCAGGCCGATGAAGCCGCCGAAGGTCACGCTGTAGAAAAACATGAACCACCAGCTGTCACGGTCGCCCAGCGCCTTGAAGTAGTCGGCCATGGCTTTGGCTTTCGGCCGCTCAGGCGCGTTTTTCGCCAGCCAGACGAACAGCACCAGCGTCAGGATCAATGGAATCAGGGCGAAACCGAAAACATTGCTCCAGCCGAACGCGGCGGCGAGTACCGGCGCGAGCAGCGCGGCGAATACCGTCCCGGAGTTGCCCGCACCGGCAATGCCCATGGCTTTGCCCTGATGCTGCGGTGGATACCATTGCGAGGCCAAGGGCAGGGCGACCGCAAACGATGCGCCGGCCATGCCGAGGAACAGGCCGAGAATCAACGCCTGCTCGTAGCTATGAATGCCGATTTTCCAGGCACCGAACAGCGCGCAAATCACGATGACTTGACCGATCAGCCCAGCAGTTTTCGGTGACAGCCGATCGGCGAGCATGCCCATGATGAAGCGCAACACGGCGCCAGCAAGGATCGGCGTGGCGACGACGAGGCCACGTTGTTGCGTGGTCAGGTGCAGGTCAGCAGCGATCTGCACCGCCAGTGGGCCGAGCAGATACCAGACCATGAAGCTCAGGTCGAAATAGAGGAAGGCCGCGAACAGGGTCGGGGTGTGGCCGGATTTCCAGAAGCTTGAATTCATCGCGCACCTCAGCTGAAAAGAGTCTCGAAAGGAGTCATGCAACAGCAGGTGGGGCGCCGCCACGGCCGCACCACCGGCCCCGGTCTGTGGGGCCAAAACGCAAAAACGCCGCTACCTGATTCGCCGAAGGGGCGAACGGGGTGAGCGACGTCTTTGTCGTGGGTGGGGCAACCGCCGTTGGTTACCTGTGCTGAATGCTTAGCCAGATTTGTGCCAATAAGTGAAACCGCGTCGCGGCCTTCGCGAGCAAGCCCGCTCCCACAGGGAATGCATTTCAAAGTGGAAACCCGACCAACCTGCTGGGAAGGAGGGGGCACCAAGCCAATTTCACAGGTGAATGCATTCCAAATGTGGGAGGACTTGCTCGCGAAGGGGTCCGGAAAGCCACCGCAGAACTTCAGCCGAGCAGCTCACTCATGGCAATGATCTGCTCCGCCACTTGAATCAGTTTCTGCTGGCGGCTCATGGCCTGGCGCCGCATCAAGGTGTAGGCCTCTTCTTCATTGCAGTCCTTCATCTTCATCAGTAGCCCTTTGGCCAGTTCGATGCGCTTGCGCTCGGCCAGTTGCTGGTCGCGGGCCAGCAGTTGCGCGCGCAGGGCCTGATCGCTTTCGAAGCGCGCCATTGCCACATCGAGAATCGGCTGCAGGCGCTGAGCGTGAATGCCTTCGACGATGTAGGCACTGACCCCGGACTTGATCGCCTGACGCATCACTCCCGGGTCATGTTCGTCGGTGAACATCACGATCGGCCGTGGCTGGTCGCGGCTCACCAGCACCACTTGCTCCATCACATCGCGGCTCGGTGACTCGGTATCGATCAGGATCACGTCCGGGCGCACCGTTTCGACGCGTGCCGGCAGGTCGATGGTCAGCCCGGACTCGTCAATGACCTCGAAACCGGCCTCGGTCAGCGCAGCTTTCAGGCGCCCGACTTTTTTCGCGGTGTCGTTGATCAGCAGAATGCGCAACATGTCGGCGATCTCCTGTCAGCGGCGGGCGAATAGGGGAGCGGCATCGCTCAGGGCGTGCAGTTTGAAACTGCGGGCGTAACCCGCCGGATCGCTGCCGTCCCAGACTTTGCCATCGAGCAACTGACTGCTGCGCATGTCGGTGCCCCTCGCGGCGACACCAACCGCAGCGGCGGCTTCGCGATACAGATCGAGTTGTTGAACCTGACGGGCGACGGCAAGGTAATCCGGATCCTCGCGCAGCAAGCCCCAGCGGCGGAACTGGGTCATGAACCACATGCCGTCGGACAGATACGGCAGATTCACTTCGCCGTTGCCGTGAAAACGCAAGGCGTGCGGGTCTTGCCAGCGATTGCCGAGGCCGTCGGCGTAGTCACCGAGAAAGCGTGGTTCGATGCAGGCGAGCGGGGCGTCGAGATATTCCGCCGCGCTCAGCAGTTGCGCGGTGCTGCGGCGGTTTTCCAGGCTTTGCTCAATGAAACGGCTCGCCTGGAGGATCGCCATCACCAGCGCCCTGGCGGTGTTGGGGTATTGCTCGACGAACGCGCGGGTGCAGCCAAGGACCTTTTCCGGGTGATCGGGCCAGATGGTTTGACTGGTGGCGAGGGTGAACCCCAGATTCTGCTGCACGGCGCTGGCCGCCCACGGCTCACCGACGCAAAACCCATCGATGCGCCCGGCTTGCAGGTGCGCGACCATTTGCGGCGGCGGCACCACCACGCTGTCGACATCCAGCAACGGATGAATGCCTTGGCTCGCCAGCCAGTAATAAAGCCACATCGCATGGGTGCCGGTGGGGAAGGTCTGGGCGAAGGTCAGTTTTGCGCGGGTTTGGTGCGCGTGGCGATCCAGCGCATCGGGACTGGTCACGCCCAGCTGCTGCAAGCCGTGGGACAGGTTGAGGCTCTGACCGTTCTGGTTCAGCCCCATCAATACCGCCATGTCGCTCGGGGCCACGCCGCCGATGCCCAGATGCACGGCGTAAATCAGCCCGTACAGGCTGTGGGCGACGTCCAGCTCGCCGCTGACCAGTTTGTCGCGCAGCGTGGCCCATGACGCCTGGCGCTTGAGGTTGATCGTCAGGCCGTAAGGTTGGGCGAAGCCCTGCGTTGCGGCCACGACCACCGAGGCGCAATCGCTCAAGGCCATGAAGCCGAGGTTGATCACGCTTTTTTCCGGGGCATCACTGCCGTTGACCCAGGCCAGCGGCCCGACGGAGGAATCACTCATATAAAGCCACCTTCAAAAAAAACGTCGTCCCAGGCTTTGCCCAGGCAAAACCGAAGAACGACGCCGTTGTCCGTGCCCGCACGCCGCCATTGGCCTGTGGGCTGATAACCCGGAAGGTGCAAGGCATATGCCAGTCGGGCTGATTTGCGTGTGCGCCTCGCGCCGGGGGGCGTTGCCCGGCTATAATCGCCGCCTCTTTTCGCCGCCCGAGTCATCGCCGCCCATGTACACCCTGGCCCGTCAGCTGTTGTTCAAACTTTCCCCGGAAACCTCCCACGATCTGTCGCTGGATCTGATCGGCGCGGGTGGGCGTTTGGGCCTCAACGGCATGCTGTGCAAGAAGCCGGCGAACGTGCCGGTGACCGTCATGGGCCTGGATTTTCCGAACCCGGTGGGTCTGGCGGCCGGTCTGGACAAGAACGGCGCGGCCATCGACGGTTTTTCGCAACTGGGCTTCGGTTTTGTCGAAATCGGCACCGTGACCCCGCGTCCGCAGCCGGGCAACCCGAAACCACGGATCTTCCGTCTGCCGGAAGCCGAGGCGATCATCAACCGCATGGGTTTCAACAACCTCGGTGTCGATAACCTGCTGGCGCGGGTCGCGGCGGCCAGATACAAGGGCGTGCTGGGGATCAACATCGGCAAGAACTTCGACACCCCGGTCGAGCGCGCGGTGGATGATTATCTGATCTGCCTGGACAAGGTTTACACCCACGCCAGCTACATCACCGTCAACGTCAGCTCGCCGAACACCCCGGGCCTGCGCAGCCTGCAGTTCGGTGATTCGCTCAAGCAGTTGCTGGCGGACCTGGCCACGCGCCGCGCCGAACTGGCCCTGCGTCACGGCAAGCACGTACCGCTGGCGATCAAGATCGCTCCGGACATGACCGACGAAGAGACCGCGCAAGTGGCTCAAGCGCTGATCGAAACCGGTATGGACGCGGTGATCGCCACCAACACCACCCTGAGCCGTATTGGCGTCGAAGGCATGGAGCATGGTGACGAGGCGGGCGGTCTGTCCGGCGCTCCGGTGCGTGAGAAGAGCACGAATACGGTGAAGGTGCTGGCGGGCGAGTTGGCTGGACGTTTGCCGATCATTGCTGCCGGTGGCATCACTGAAGGCAAGCATGCGGCCGAGAAGATTCTTGCGGGTGCAAGCCTGGTGCAGATCTATTCCGGGTTCATCTACAAAGGCCCGGCGCTGATTCGTGAGTCCGTGGACGCGATCGCCGCCCTGCGCAAATAACTGTGAGGGGCTTTTGTGGCGAGGGGATTTATCCCCGATGGGCTGCGAAGCGGCCCCAAAACCATTCACCTCGCTGTGTCAGGTAAATCGGGATATCAGTATTTGCGACTGCTGCGCAGCCAATCGGGGATAAATCCCCTCGCCACAGGATCCGGAAGTCTCTGAAGTCACAAGGATCACTTTGCGGCTGAACTGGCATAAAAAAGGGCTCCTCGAAGGAGCCCCTGGGCCGCAGCCCGCCGTCCGGGAAGGACGTGCATGGTAAGTCGTTACAAATTCAGATTGTCGTGTCGGAATAAATGCCCTGTGTCAGCCGACGGCGTGAAGTTCGTTGAGTCTGTGGATTCCCGCAGTGCCGGTCATACCGTCCCAGTTGTCGCCGCGTCCTTCTCGCCAGCCGTTGATCCAGGCTTGACGTACCGACGGTAGAGTAAATGGGCAAAGCTCACGGGATTTGCCACCAACGCCATATTGATATCCGCGCAAAAATGCTCTTTCCAACGGATCACGCTTAAGTCTTCTCATAGGGTGTTTCCCTCACTTGTTGACTGTTTGTGTCGCGTTGACCTCAATCGAGGTCTGGCAGAAAAACTCTGCCGGGGGCGGCTCGCTGCCGGCGTGGCGAGCCAAGGTGTTGACGCCGTTGCGACGTCAACCTGTGTTCAGTTCTAACCAATGAGTCACACCGAGGGAATGATCGTTTTGTCATAAGGACGTAACGAAAATAGTGCTACAGCCATAAGTAACGACGGGTTTCATGAACGTTTTTTCAGCAAACCCCGGTATGATCGGCCCCGCGCTGGATGATGGGGTTAATCCTTTAGTGAGAATGACCCACGTTTGCGCTGGGGTACTAAGCGACGAAGGGTCGCTTTAAGACTTTTTGTTTCATCAACTTTTTTATCTGTCCTTGCATCTAAGCTCTTTTAACCCGAGCAGTGGGGATGGAACGGCACACCTTCGTGCCACGCGGGCGCTCTTTTAGAAAAGCGCCTGATTGAAAACCGGATCGGCAATGCGTTGCCGATTCACTAGCCAAAGGCTCTGGAAATACCATGTCCGATCGTTTCGAACTCTTCCTCACTTGCCCCAAAGGCCTTGAAGGCCTGCTCATCGAGGAAGCCGTCGGGCTTGGCCTTGAAGACGCCCGCGAGCACACCTCCGCCGTGCGTGGCATGGCGACCATGGAAACCGCTTACCGCCTGTGCCTCTGGTCGCGTCTGGCCAACCGTGTATTGCTGGTGCTCAAGCGCTTCCCGATGAAGGACGCCGAAGACCTGTACCACGGCGTACTCGACGTCGAGTGGCAGGATCACATGCTCAGCGACGGCACCCTGGCCGTTGAATTCAGCGGCCACGGCTCGGGGATCGACAACACCCACTTCGGCGCCTTGAAGGTCAAGGACGCCATCGTCGACAAACTGCGCACCCCGCAAGGCGACCGCCCGTCGATCGACAAGCTCAACCCGGACCTGCGCATTCACCTGCGTCTGGATCGCGGCGAAGCGATCCTGTCCCTCGATCTCTCCGGCCACAGCCTGCACCAGCGCGGTTACCGCCTGCAGCAGGGCGCTGCGCCGCTGAAGGAAAACCTCGCGGCGGCGATCCTGATCCGCTCCGGCTGGCCGCGCATTGCGGCCGAAGGCGGCGCGCTGGCTGACCCGATGTGTGGTGTCGGTACGTTCCTCGTTGAAGCCGGCATGATCGCCGCCGACATGGCGCCGAACCTGCGCCGCGAGCAGTGGGGCTTCACCGCATGGCTGGGTCACGTCCCGGCGCTGTGGAAAAAACTCCATGAAGAAGCTGTTGAGCGTGCCGCTGCCGGTCTGGCCAAGCCACCGCTGTGGATTCGTGGTTATGAAGCTGACCCGCGTCTGATTCAGCCAGGCCGCAACAACGTCGAGCGTGCTGGCCTGAGCGAGTGGATCAAGATCTACCAGGGCGAAGTCGCGACCTTCGAGCCGCGTCCGGATCAGAACCAGAAAGGTCTGGTGATCTGCAACCCGCCATACGGCGAGCGTCTGGGTGACGAAGCCAGCTTGCTGTACCTCTACCAGAACCTCGGTGAGCGTCTGCGTCAGGCCTGCCTGAACTGGGAAGCAGCGGTGTTCACCGGTGCGCCGGATCTGGGCAAGCGCATGGGCATTCGCAGCCACAAACAGTATTCGTTCTGGAACGGCGCGTTGCCGTGCAAGCTGCTGTTGATCAAAGTGCTGCCGGATCAGTTCGTCACTGGCGAGCGCCGCACCCCGGAACAACGTCAGGCCGAGCGCGAGCAAGCCGCTTATGACCAGACCCCGGACGAGCCGCAAGAGCGCAAGTTCAACAAGAACGGCAACCCGATCAAGCCGGCGCCAGCACCGGCTCCGGTGATCGAGCAGCCGCGCTTGAGCGAAGGCGGGCAGATGTTTGCCAACCGTCTGCAAAAGAATCTCAAGGCCATGGGCAAGTGGGTCAAGCGCGAAGGCATTGATTGCTACCGCGTCTACGATGCCGACATGCCGGAATATGCGATGGCCATCGACCTGTACCACGATTGGGTGCATGTGCAGGAATACGCTGCGCCGAAATCGATCGATCCGGAAAAGGCCTCGGCACGCATGTTCGACGCCCTGGCCGCGATTCCGCAGGCGCTGAACGTCGACAAAAGCCGCGTGGTGGTCAAACGCCGCGAGCGCCAGAGCGGCACCAAGCAGTACGAGCGTCAGGCCGCGCAGGGCAAGTTCAATGAGGTCAGCGAAGGCGGCGTCAAGCTGCTGGTGAACCTCACCGACTACCTCGACACCGGGCTGTTCCTCGATCACCGTCCAATCCGCATGCGCATTCAGAAAGAGGCGGCCGGCAAGCGCTTCCTCAATCTGTTCTGCTATACCGCGACGGCCAGCGTGCACGCGGCCAAGGGCGGTGCGCGCAGCACCACCAGCGTCGACCTGTCGAAAACCTACCTCGACTGGGCGCGCCGCAACCTGTCGCTGAACGGTTTCTCCGACAAGAACCGTCTGGAACAGGGCGATGTGATGGCATGGCTGGAAAGCAGCCGGGACGAGTACGACCTGATCTTCATCGATCCGCCGACCTTCTCCAACTCCAAGCGCATGGAGGGCATCTTCGACGTGCAGCGTGACCAGGTGCAGTTGATCGACCTGGCCATGGCCCGTCTGGCGCCGGGTGGCGTGCTGTATTTCTCCAACAACTTCCGCAAGTTCCAGTTGGAGGAGAACCTCGCCGAGCGCTACGCGGTCGAGGAAATCAGCGCCCAGACCATCGACCCGGATTTCGCCCGCAACACCAAAATCCACCGCGCCTGGAAAATCACGGCTCGTTGACGCTTTGCGCAATTGGATCCACAGAGCCTTGATTTTTAAAGGCTCCGTGGATCCTCCTGCGCTAGCTAAATTAGTGGCTAATAGCTATAACTCACACACGGTCAATGGGGTTTTCCCGCAAATACTGGCGTAGTGAGCTGCCCTTATGTCGTTGCACCCCGTGCGCCCAAGGATTCTGGGTTTTATCAGCGAAGAAGTCTCGGCCTGGCTGGTCGCGCTGCTGGTATTGCTCGCCGGCGGGATTCTCACGGGGCTGCTCGCCTGGGCCACCCTCAACCAGTTTCATCATCAATTGCGGCAACGCTTCCAGCTGTTGGCCAATGAGCGTTACAGCCGTATCGAAGAACGTTTTCAGGATCAGGAACAGCGCCTCGATGGCCTGCGCCGTTTCTTCGCCAACTCCCGTTCGGTGTCTCGTGCCGAATTCGACGGTTATGCCAAACCCCTGTTATTGCGTACCCAGGCCTATTCCTATGCGCCGCGGGTGAGCCGTGCCGAGCGTCCGGCGGTCGAACAAGCCGTGCGCGACGAGGGTTTCAGCACCTTCACCTTTCGTGAGCTGAACGCCGAAGACCAGTTGCAGGCGGCCGGAGATCGCCCTGAATACGTGCCCGTGATCTACACCCAGAGCCAGAGTCACCTGCCGACGCCCCTGGGTTACGACTTGCTCGCGCAACCGTTGCGTCGGGCAACACTGGAGCGTGCCGACCGCACCGGGCACATGGCGGTGTCACAGCCGTTGCACCTGGTGGGCATCGACCCGGCGTATGCCCGGGGCGTGTTGCTGCTGGCGCCAGTCACCCGTGAAGGAGCACCGAAAGGGCCGCCGGAAGGCTATGTGATGGCGGTGATCAGCATGCATCAGTTGCTGGCCGACGGCTTGCCCGAGGACAGCCAGGACTTCCTCAGCGTACGCATCCTCGATCTGTCCACCGAGGATCAGCATGAGGTGCTGTACGAGTCGGCCAACAAAGCGGGGGCCAGTGATCTTTCTGCCACGCGCTTGTTGCGTCTGGCTGACCACGACTATCAAGTGGACATGCAGCCCAGCGAAGCCTTTCTGCAGGCCAACCATTCGTCGATCAGCAGCCTGGTGGTGCTGGGTGCGCTGCTGAGTCTGTTGCTCAGCGCGTTGCTGTATGTGCTGGTCAGTCAGCGTCAGCGCGCCTTGCGCATGGTTGAGTTGCGCACCCAGGAACTGCATGACCGCGAGCAGGAATTACGCGGCACCCATGGCCAGTTGCGCGGAGTGCTGAACGCGGCAACACAAGTGGCGATCATCGCCACCGATCTGCGTGGGGTGATCAACACCTTCAACCCCGGCGCGGAACAGATGCTCGGCTACAGCAGCGCCGATGTCGTCGGCCACATGACCCTGGAAAACCTGCACCTGCCGCGCGAACTGGCAGCGCGTTCGGCGGAGTTGGGCGCGCGCTACGGCAAGAGCATTCCAACCTGCCACGCGATGCTGGTCGAGGGCGGCGAGGTCGGTGGTCATGAAGCGCGCGAGTGGACGCTGGTGCGCAGCGATGGCAGCCATCTGCCGGTGAACATGCTCGCCACCCCGGTGCTCGATGAGCAGGGACTGTGGGTCGGGCATCTGGCGATCTGCATCGACATCACCGAACGCAAGCGCGTGCACGAGGCGCTGGCGGCGCGGGATGTGCTGCTGAAAAAGCTCAGCGCTCACGTGCCCGGCGGCATCTACCAATTCAAGATGGAATTCGACGGGCGCTTCAGCGTGATCTATGCCAGTGACGGCATCCGCGAGATCTACGAGCTGGCGCCGGACGTGCTGCTGCTCGATGCCGAAGCGATCTTTTCCCGCATTCATCCGCAAGACATCACCCGTGTACGCACCTCGATTCGCGCCTCGGCGGAAAACCTCAGTCCCTGGCGCGAGGAATACCGCGTGCAACTGCCCGAGCGCGGCCTGCGCTGGGTGCGCGGCGAGGCGACGCCGGAAGAGCTGCCGGGCGGCGGTGTGCTGTGGCACGGCTACATCTCGGACATTTCCGACCTGAAGCGGGTGGAAGAGGAACTGCGGGCGCTGTCGGTCACCGACTCACTGACTGGCATCCACAACCGCCGCTATTTTCAGGAGCGCCTGACCACCGAAATGGCCCGGGTCGAGCGCGGCGGCGGCGAACTGTCGGTGATCATGCTCGACATCGACCACTTCAAACGGATCAACGACCAGTACGGCCATGCCGTGGGCGACCGTGTGTTGCAGGCGGTGTGCGAACGCATCGGCCATCGCTTGCGGCGCACGGATGTGTTCTGCCGTCTGGGCGGCGAGGAATTCATGGTGCTGTGCCCGGACATCGACGGCGAGCACGCCTACATCCTTGCCATGGAGCTGTGGCAAGGCTTGCGCAGTGCGCCGGTGGACGTGGTCGGGGTGGTGACAGCCAGTTTCGGCATCGCCAGCTGGCGACCGGGGGAGGGCGCGGATGCGCTGTTGTTGCGAGCGGATTCGGGCGTGTACGCGGCGAAGCAGGCCGGACGGGATCGGGTTGAGCAGATGAGCTAGCCTGTTACGCCAATCCCCTGTGGGAGCGGGCTTGCTCGCGAAGGCGGCGTGTCAGTCACCAAAAATACTGACTGAACTGACGCCTTCGCGAGCAAGCCCGCTCCCACATTAGATCGGCTGTGTTTTACAGCGCCGAAGCGGTCTGCGGCAACCGCGGCTGCTTGTACAGATCCAGCAGCACCTGATCCAGCACCGATGACGCGCCGAACGGGGCCTTGTCGTTGAGGATCGCCACCACCGCCCAGGTATTGCCGTTGACGTCGCGGCTGAAGCCGGCGATTGCGCGCACGGTGTTCAGGGTGCCGGTCTTGACGTGGGCTTCGCCGCGCATCGCGGTGGTTTTCAGGCGTTTGCGCATGGTGCCGTCAGTGCCGGCAATCGGCAGCGAGCTGATGTACTCGGCGGCGTACGGGCTGTGCCAGGCAGCTTGCAACATGTTGGCCATCTCGCGGGCGCTGACGCGTTCGGCGCGCGACAGCCCGGAGCCGTTCTCCATCACCAGGTGCGGCGCGGTAATGCCTTTCTTCGCCAGCCACTGGCGGACTACGCGCTGCGCGGCCTTGGCGTCGTCACCGTCAGCTTCGTTGCGGTATTTCTGGCCCAGGCTCAGGAACAGCTGCTGGGCCATGGTGTTGTTACTGTATTTGTTGATGTCGCGGATGATTTCCGCCAGATCCGGCGAGTAGGCGCGGGCCAGCAGTTTGGCGCTGCTCGGGGTCGCGGCGAGGCGATCCTTGCCCTGGATGCTGCCGCCCAGTTCTTTCCAGATCGCGCGCACGGCGCCGGCGGTGTAGGTCGCGTGGTCGAGCAGTGACAGGTAAGTCTGCGAGCTGCAGCCATCGCCCAGTTGGCCGGCGACGGTCACGGTCACGCTGCCGTCAGGCTGGGTCACCGGGTTGTAGCGCACGCCACCGGTGCACTGTTTGGAATTGAGCGCCTTGACCGTGTTTTCAATGTGCACGCTGGCAATCGGCGGTTCCACCGAGATCAGCACCCGGCCACCGTCATTGCGCGCGACGAAGCGCAGGGCCTTGAGGTTGACCAGCAGCGAGTCCGGCTTGACCAGGAACGGCTTGTTCTCGTCGTTGCCGTCGTCATTGAACTCGGGCAGTTGCGGCTGGATGAAGAAGCTGCGGTCGAGGATCAGGTCGCCGGTGACCTGAGTCACGCCGTTGGCGCGCAGATCGCGCATCAGCAGCCAGAGTTTTTCCATGTTCAGCTTCGGATCGCCGCCGCCCTTGAGGTACAGGTTGCCGTTGAGGATGCCGCCGCTCAGGTCGCCGTCGGTGTAGAACTCGGTTTTCCACTGATGGTTGGGGCCGAGCATTTCCAGCGAGGCGTAGGTGGTGACCAGTTTCATGGTCGAGGCCGGGTTGACCGAGACGTCGGCGTTGTACACGGTCGGATTGCCCGGGCCGTCTAGCGGGATCATGACTAGCGACAGCGCAGTGGGCTGCAGTTTGCTGGCCTTGAGGGCTTTTTCGACGTTAGGCGTGAGGGCAGTGTTGATGGTGGCCGCAGAAACCGGCAGGGCCAGAGGCAGAAGAAGGCCGGCGAGAAACAGTGGACGCAACGATTTGATCATATGAAATAAAACCCTGCAGAAGAGGGGAAAATAACGAGGGCATGGATGAAAAAGCCCTCAGTGGTCATGAAAGTGTCGGCATTATGCCCCAAGGTGTAACAGCTTGTGCCTTGCCCGGGGCGGCCATTTCGTTATTTTTTTACAGGCGGTTGGTCACAGCGCCCAGAGAGTCGGGCAATTGACCGCTTAAACTGGTAAAGTGCCGGCCGTTATTACTTAAGAGGATTGTTCCAATGGCGACTAACCGTTCCCAGCGTCTGCGCAAAAAACTGTGCGTTGATGAATTCCAAGAGCTGGGTTTCGAACTGAACCTGGACTTCAAAGAAGACTTGTCCGAAGAAGCCATTGACGCTTTCCTCGAAGCATTCATCAAAGAAGCCATGGAAGCCAACGGTCTGGGCTATGTCGGCGGCGACGACTTCGGTCTGGTGTGCCTGCAGAAGCGTGGCTCGGTCAACGAAGAGCAGCGCGCTGCCGTTGAAGCCTGGCTGAAAAACCGTAGCGAACTGACCGGCATGACCGTCAGCCCGCTGCTGGACGTCTGGTATCCGGAAAAGCCGATCAACGCGGCTAAGTGATACTGAAAAAAACGGCGACCTGAGGGTCGCCGTTTTTTTTCGTCTGGGGTTTGGGTGTTCGGCTTGGGATTTGTGGTGAGTCTGCCCTCATCGGAACGCCGCCCGCCCAGCCCTCTCCCGAAGGAGAGGGAGCCGATATGTAGGCTTTTCAAAATTTGAGTTCGACTCGGTATCCCACTTCGGCGTATGTCTTCCAAGCACCTCGGTCAGTCCCCTCTCCCTCCGGGAGAGGGCTAGGCGGGCGGCGTTCCGATGAGGGGCTTTTGATCTTAAGCTTTGCGCCAATTCAGAATCACCAGCGTCAAACCCCCCGCCACAATCCCCCAAAACGCCGAACCAATGGAAAACAGCGTCAACCCCGACGCCGTGACCATAAAGGTAATCAGCGCCGCTTCGCGCTCCTTCACTTCGGTCATGGCAATGCTCAAGCCATTGATGATCGAGCCGAACAGCGCCAGCGCGGCAATCGACAGCACCAGTTCTTTCGGCAGTGCGGCAAACAACGCCGCCAACGTTGCGCCAAACACCCCGGCAATCCCGTAGAAAATTCCGCACCACACGGCGGCGGTGTAGCGTTTGTTGCGATCTTCATGGGCGTGCGGCCCGGTGCAGATCGCCGCGCTGATCGCTGCCAGGTTGATGCCGTGGGAGCCAAACGGCGCCAGTAACAATGAGGCGATGCCGGTGGTGGTGATCAGTGGCGAGGCTGGGACGTTGTAGCCGTCGGCGCGCAGCACGGCGATGCCGGGCATGTTCTGCGAGGTCATGGCCACGACGAACAGCGGGATGCCGATGCTGATGGTTGCGGCCAGCGAGAAGTGCGGGGTGGTCCACACCGGCGTCGCCACTTCCAGATGAAAGCCGCTGAAATCCAGCAGGCCCATGAAACCCGAGAGTGCGGTGCCGATCAGCAGTGCCGCCAGCACGGCGTAACGCGGTGACAGGCGTTTGACCACCAGGTAGGTGAAGAACATCCCCAGCACCAGCCCGGTGCGGTGTTGCGCAGCGACGAAGATTTCGCTGCCGATCTTGAACAGAATCCCCGCCAGCAACGCGGCCGCCAGCGAGGCCGGGATCTTCTTCACCAGGCGTTCGAAGCTGCCGGTCAGGCCACAGATCGTTACCAGCACCGCGCAGGTGATGTAGGCGCCGATGGCCTCGCCATAACTGACACCACCCAGACTGGTGATCAGCAGGGCCGCGCCCGGTGTCGACCAGGCGATGGTGATCGGCGTGCGGTAGCGCAGCGACAGGCCGATCGAGCACACCGCCATGCCGATCGAGATTGCCCAGATCCACGAGGAAATCTGCCCGCTGCTCAGGCCCGCCGCTTGTCCGGCCTGAAACATCAGCACCAGTGAGCTGGTGTAGCCAGTCATCATTGCGATGAACCCGGCGACGATGGCTGAGGGCGAAGTGTCGGCGAGCGGGCGTAGCCGGGTGTAAGTGGCGTCATTCATGACGGCGGTGTTCCTTATACAGATGAAGATCCCCGCCACAACATAAACCCTTGTAGGAGCGAGCCTGCTCGCGATTGCGGTATATCAGTCGAATCATTGCTGAATGACACACCGCTATCGCGAGCAGGCTCACTCCTACAGTGGATTGTGTGTAAAAGGCGGATTCTGCGATCAAGCCTAAACTCAATCGTAACGGATCGTTGCAATACAGCCGTGGTCACAAACAGCCATACAGTCGTGTTGCCACCATCCATTGTGTACAATCGCGCTGTTTTTTACGCGATACTTGCCAGCGACCTACTGTGCCGTATTACAGTCACGGTCTATTCGCCGCAGTTCTCCCGACTCGAGTGCCCATGAACGAACAGTTGCAACCCCTCAAGAAACAACCGCGAGCAGGCAAAGCCGGCCGCAGCGGAACCCAGGACGATATTGTCTATGCGCATATCTTCGAGGCCATCCTCGAACAGCGTCTGGCGCCCGGCACAAAATTGAGCGAAGAAGCGTTGGGGGAAATCTTCGGGGTCAGCCGCACCATCATTCGCCGCGCGCTGTCGCGTCTGGCCCATGAAGGCGTGGTGCTGTTGCGGCCGAACCGTGGCGCCGTGGTTGCCAGCCCGAGCGTTGAAGAAGCGCGTCAGGTGTTCATGGCCCGCCGTCTGGTGGAGCGCGCGATCACCGAGCTGGCCGTGCAGCACGCCACCGCCGAGCAGATCGCCGAATTGCGCCAGATGGTCAACGACGAGCGCGACAGCTTTTCCCGTGGCGATCGCGGTGCCGGTATCCGTCTGTCGGGCGAATTCCACCTGAAACTGGCGGAAGCGGCGAAAAACGCCCCGCTGATCAGCTTCCAGCGCAGTCTGGTTTCGCAGACCTCGCTGATCATTGCCCAGTATGAAAGCGGCAACCGCTCGCACTGCTCGTATGACGAACACACGCAGTTGATCGATGCGATCGAGAAACGCGACGGTGAGCTGGCGGTGAATTTGATGATGCACCACATGGATCACATCGACAGCAAGCTCAACCTCGATGAGGAAGGTGCGTCGGATGATCTGCATGCGGTGTTCTCGCATTTGTTACAGACCAAGAAGCCGGGGCGTCCTGCGGCCAAGCTTTGAGCTGACCGATGGAAAAATCCCCCGCAGCTGAAAAGTTGCGGGGGATTTTTTGTGCCTGCCTGATCGTTCCCACGCTCTGCGTGGTAATGCCTCGGGGGACGCTCCGCGTCCAGTGACGCGGAGCGTCACGGGCTGCATTCCCACGCAGAGCGTG
>NZ_NQYG01000091.1:0-17291 GCF_002878485.1 Pseudomonas sp. AD21 | reverse complement strand
AAAGACCTTGAAAGGGATGGCCGTAAGGGCGGAACCCTAAGCAGCCGTTACCGCAGAAACGGATATGTCCCCCTCGATCAAAAGCCAAGCCGAGCACCAGTTCCCACACGTTCCCTGTGTATTCAACCCTTGTCAGCCTTACCCGCCGCCGCCGCAAATTTCGCCAGACGCACATCCAGATGCCGCGGCCGACGCCCATGATCTTCGGCATGCTCCTTGCGGCGAATCGCATTACGCACCATCAATGACCCCAGATAACGAATCGGCTCCGGCGGAAAATACCCCAGCGGCCCATTGACCAATGGCGAACGGGTCCACGGGTTGTCGAGCCCCTGCACCAGCGAGGCGAGAATCTGCCCGCCCATATGACACGGACCGACGCCACTGCCGGAATAACCGAAACCGTAGAACACATTGCCACTGGCACTCATCTGCCCGAAAAACGGCAGACCGGTGACCGAGCGATCCGACGGCCCGTTCCACGTCGCATCGACTTTGACCTCGGCGAACGCCGGAAAAAAGTCGCCAAGACTGCGCTTGAGCAACCCGGCATACGGCGATGGCTGATCGAACACCGGCAGCATTCGCCCGCCATAGGCAAAGGTGTTGCCGCCCTTGCCGAGCATGATCCGGCCGTCCGGGGTGTTGTGGTAGTAGTGCACGAAGATCCGCGAGTCGAGCACCGTGACACCACTGGTCAAACCGATTTCCTGTAGCAGATCCGGGCGCGGTTCGGTGATCAGCATGTCGCTGGACACGATCGCCACGCTGCGTTCGAACTGCGCAAACGCCCGGGCCATCCACGCGTTCATCGCCAGCACCACACGGTCGGCGATCACGCTGCCATTGGCCGTGTGGATTCGCGCCGGACGGCCTTCTTCCAGACCGGTCATCGCCGTGTTTTCGTGGATCTTCACCCCCAGTTGCAATGCCACCCGACGCAGCCCGCGCACCAGTTTGCCCGGTTGCACACTGGCCGCCGCCGGCGAGAACCAGCCTTCCAGATGCTTACTCGAACCGGCCATGCGCTGCACGTCAGCGACTGGACGCTGGGTGAAGGAGTTGATGCCATTGCGCTCCAGCGCCGCGATCACCGCGTCGGTCGAGCCGACCTGAGCGTGGTTGGTGGCGGTGTACAGCGTGCCGTCGAGGCGGTAATCGGCGTCGACGCCGTACTGTTCGCAGAACTCGCCGATGGCGTGAATGCTGCGCTCGGATTCCTTGACCAGGCGCACCGCTTCCTCGACCCCGAACAGGCGCTCGAGGGTGAAATACTTGGCCGACCACGACAGCGCACAACCACCGTTGCGCCCACTGGCACCGGCGCCGCAGATGTCGGCTTCGATCAGCAAAACATCGAGTTCAGGGTTCTGCTGCTTGAGCATGATCGCCGTCCACAACCCGGTGTAGCCGCCGCCGACGATACACACGTCAGTGCGCACTTCGCCTTGTAACGGCGGGCAAGTCGCGGATGGATCAGCCTGCAAGGCTTGCTCGAGCCAAAACGGTCTCATGGGATTCTCCAGTCATCGGGCCACGCCACAGCCTGCCGCGAACACCGCAGCAGGCCGCGAGGCAAAGGGTTTCAGGAACGCAGCGGTTTGATCGTCAGCGGGCAATTGGGAATGGACGCGCGCGGCTCCATCACCTCGACCGGGCGGCTATTCCAGTGCGGGATCAGCACCAGTGCCGAGAACAACGCGCAGCCGGCAAAGACGATGAACACCGTCACCGAGTCGAAGTAACCCGGCAGCAGTCCGCCGAGCACCGCGCCGACCGAGCCACAACCGTTGACGAAACCGGCAGCGGTCGCGCCAGCCTTGGCCTTGCCGAAATCGATGGCGGCGGCGCCGCTGATCATCGAATCCGGGCCGTACAGGGTCAGGCCCATGACAAACAGCAGCGCCACCACCAGCATCACGCTGCCGGTGTGCAACGCGCCCATGAACAGCGCCAGGGTTACGGTCAGCGCCAGCAGGCTGAGGACGCAGGCCGGCATGCGCCGGGCACCGAACAGTTTGTCCGAGGCCATGCCGATCATGATCGGCCCGAGCAACCCGGCCAGTTCGAACGAAGTGGGAATGATCGCCGCGCCGACCTTGCCGACACTCGGCATCTGTTCGAAGACGATCACCGGCCCCCACAACAGAATCGCGTAGCGCGCCGGTTTCAACATGAAGTACGCCAGGCCCAGGACCAGCACCGTGCGGTTGCGCAGGATCTCCTTCAATGGCTCCCAGACGCTGAGTTTGCTGTTGGCTGCGGTCTCTTCGGCACTCAGTTCCGGCTCCGGCTCTACTGCCGGCAGGCCGACGTCTTCCGGTTTGTTGCGCTGGAAGATAAAGAACAGCACCGCCACCGCCGCAACCACTGCCGCGCTGGAAATGAACGCAGCGTGCCAGGTGCCCATCAGCGTATACGCCCACCAACCGGCGAACGGCGAAGCCACCAGCCCCCCAAACGCGTAGCAGGAACTCCATAAGCCGAGCACGCGCCCGCGCTGTTCGGCGGGGAAGAAACTGCCGAGGTTCTTGCACAATCCCGACCAGCCGGTGGACTGCGCCAGCCCCTGAATCAGCATGCAGGTGGCGAAGATCGGCAGCGTGGCAAAACTGCCCATCACCAACGCGGCAGCGGCGGAAATCAGCAAGCCGCCCAGCACCACGACCCTTGGGCCAAAGCGGTCGGCGAGCATGCCCCAGGTGAATTGGCCGATGGCGTAGGCCGCCAGATAGATGGCGTCGAGGTTGGCCATGGCCATCTTGTCGAGCATGAAGGTCGGGTCTTCGGCGATGCCCAGTTTGGCCACCGAAAAGGCTTTGCGGGTGAAGTAGAAAGCGGCGTACGCGAGCCAGGTGATAGCGAAAATCTGCATGCGCCAACGCGCAATGGTGCCGATGTGCTTGTTCATTGTGGTTCTGACCTCAGGGTGTGAGTGTGCCGGCAGAATCGTTAAGTAAACGCCTGTGTTTTTTATTGTTGAGCACTGCGTTATCGCCCCATCCCTGTGGCGATAACGGTCAGATGAGTCCTGTTGTTGCACGCCCAGGCTCATCGCCAGGGTTGCTGCCCGCACGGGCAGTCAGCGCTGGCGTGAGCGGATCAAAGCAATTACTGTTTAATAAATAAAATCGATTTATCGTATTTCACACATAAGCTCAGCTTGTTACTGGAGTCACGATGTCTGTCTCCCACGCCCAGCTCAAAGCCTTCCACGCCGTGGCCGTGCATGGAAGCTTCACCAAAGCCGCCGAACGGCTTTTTCTCACGCAACCGGCAATTTCCGACCAGGTGCGCAAACTTGAAGAACGCTTCGGTGTGTTGCTGTTTCACCGCAATAAACGTTCGGTACGCCTGACCGATCTTGGCGAACGCCTGCTGGCCATCACCCAGCGGCTGTTTGTGATTGAGGCTGAAGCACAGGAATTGCTGCAGGAATCCCAGGCGTTGCAAACCGGCAGCCTGATTCTCGCGGTCGACGCCCCGGTGCATGTGTTGCCGCAGATCGCGCGGTTCTGCGAGCGCTACCCAGGGATCAGCGTGAAGATCGAGACCGGCAACACCGATGAATCACTGTTTCGCCTGTTCAACTATCAGGCCGATCTGGCATTGCTGGGGCGCGATGTCAGTGATGAACGCCTGCTCTGCGTGCCGCTGCGTAACGACCCGATGGTGGCGTTTGTCTCGCGCCATCACCCGTGGGCCGAACGCGAGTCGATCTGCCTGGCGGATCTGGATGACACGCCCCTGGTGTTGCGCGAACACGGTTCGGTGACCCGCCAGACCCTGGAAGAGGAAATGGCCCGCGCCGGGTTTCGCATTCGTCCGGCGATTCAGGTCGAAGGCCGGGAAGCGGCGCGCGAGGCGGTGGTGGTGGGGATTGGTGTGGGGGTGGTGTCGGCGGCGGAGTTTGGTGCGGATTCGCGGGTGTGTGCGTTGCCGATTACCGATTGCACCCGGCGTTTGACCGAGACACTGGTGTGCTTGCGTGAGCAGAGTTCGCGGCGGGTGGTGGCGACGTTTCTCGAGATGGTTCGCGAGAGTCTTGTGTAAGGCAGGTCCGGCCTCATCGCGAGCAGGCTCACTCCTACATTGGACTTGCGGCGAGAACAAATCCCCCTGTAGGAGTGAGCCTGCTCGCGATTGGGGCACCACGGTGTATCAGGCCGGCGCCAGACCAAAAAACGCCTGAATCAAGCGCAACTCCCGCCGCCGCTCCATGCAGCCGATCATGTGCTGATTGACCAGCCCGTCCCCGACAATCGGAATCGCCACCACTCGCGGGTCATGGCTGACTTCCACCGATGACACCACCCCCACCCCGAGTTCCGCCGCCACCGCCTCAGTCACCGCCTCGCGGCTGTCCAGTTCCAGCAGCACTCGCGGATTGACCGCCGCCTGCGCACACGCCTGATCGAAGGTGCGCCGGGTAATCGAACTCGGCTCACGCAGCACCATGATCACCTGATCCAGCTCCTTGAGCTGCACCTCGCCGGCACGCTGCGCCCACGGATGTGTGGCGGGCACCAGTGCGCAGATCCGCGACCCGCTCAAGGCTTGCAGGTGCAGGCCCTTGCGCGGTTCGACCTCGGTCAGCACCGCCACATCGGCGTGTTCCGACAGCAGCGCGGCGAGGGTTTCCTGGGCATTGCCCAGTCGCAGGTTCACCGTGATCCCTGGATACCGCGCGCGCAGGCTGGCAAGCATCGGCATGACCATGTGCGGGCCGTCTGCCGCCACTTCCAGGCGCCCGGTGAGCAACTGGCGGTTGGCTTCGAGCAGGGTCTGCGCTTCCTCGGCCAGACCGAACATGGCCCGGGTGATCGCCGCCAGTTTGATGCCCTCCTCGGTCAGCTCCACCCGGCGCGCGGTACGCCGTAACAAGGTGATCTGGTAATGCTCCTCCAGCGCCTTGATGTGCCCGGTGACCGCCGGCTGGCTGATGAACAGGCGCGCGGCGGCGCGGGTGAAGCTGCCTTCCCGGGCCACGGCGTCGAAGGCGCGCAGCTGGAACAGATTCATGAATAACCCTCACTGATGGCTGGCATAACAACAAACAATTTGATTGATGCGACGCTCAATTGCAACGTATGCCCCGTAGCTTCATCCCACAGCGCTATCGCGAGGACACACGAATGAGTACTGCCGCACCCATCCTGCTCACTCCCGGCCCGTTGACCACCTCGGCCCGCACCCGCCAGGCAATGATGGTTGACTGGGGGTCATGGGATGACCGCTTCAATCAGCTGACCGCCAGCCTTTGCGAACAATTGCTGGCGATCCTCAACGGCGCCTCCAGCCACCATTGCGTGCCGTTGCAAGGCAGCGGCACCTTCGCCGTCGAAGCGGCCATCGGCACGCTGGTGCCGCGTGACGGCAAAGTCCTGGTGCTGATCAATGGCGCTTACGGCAAGCGCCTGGCGAAGATCTGCGAAGTGCTCGGGCGCTCATTCAGCACCTTTGAAACCGCCGAAGACGAACCGACCACCGGCGCCGACGTCGACCGTCTGCTGCGCGCCGATGGCGATATCAGCCACGTCGCGCTGATCCACTGCGAAACCAGCACCGGCATCCTCAACCCGCTGCCGGAGATTGCCGAGGTTGTTGCGCAACACGGCAAGCGCCTGATCATCGATGCCATGAGCTCGTTCGGCGCACTGCCGGTGGACGCGCAAAAGGTACCGTTCGATGCGTTGATCGCCGCTTCGGGCAAGTGCCTGGAAGGCGTGCCGGGGATGGGCTTCGTCTTCGCTCGCAAGGAGTCGCTGGCTGCAGCCGCCGGCAACTCGCATTCGCTGGCGATGGACCTGTATGACCAGCACACCTATATGCAGAAGACCGGCCAGTGGCGCTTCACCCCGCCGACCCACGTGGTCGCCGCGTTGCACGAAGCGTTGCTGCAATACAACGAAGAAGGTGGCCTGCCAGCGCGACATGCGCGCTACGCCGCCAACTGTCAGGCGCTGATGGAAGAGATGGGTAAGCTCGGTTTGCGCAGCTTCCTGCCGGCGGCGATCCAGGCGCCGATCATCGCCACCTTCCATGCGCCGAAAGACCCGAGCTACCAGTTCAAGGACTTCTACGAACGGGTCAAGGCCAAGGGCTACATCCTGTACCCCGGCAAACTGACCCAGGTCGAAACCTTCCGCGTCGGCTGCATCGGCCACGTCAACCCGGACGAAATGCGCCAGGCCGTGGCGGCAGTGGGTGAAGTGCTGCGCGAGATGGAAGTGCTAGAGATCTAACCCACACCAAAAATCCCTTTGTAGGAGTGAGCCTGCTCGCGAAGGCGTCGTGTCAGCCGCCATCAATGTTGAATGTGCCACTGCATTCGCGAGCAAGCCCGCTCCCACCGTTTTGAATTGCATTGCCAACTCAGGAATTTGCTCAACATGAACTACACCAACCCAAGCAAACTGCAAGCCGCCATCCTCGACTGGGCCGGCACCGTGGTCGATTTCGGCTCGTTCGCGCCAACGCAGATCTTCGTCGAGGCCTTCGCCGAATTCGACGTTCAGGTGTCCATCGAAGAGGCCCGTGGCCCGATGGGCATGGGCAAGTGGGACCACATCCGCACCCTGTGCGATCAGCCGCAGGTCGCCGAGCGTTATCGCAAAGCCTTCGGCCGCACCCCGACCGACGATGACGTGACCGCGATCTACAACCGCTTCATGCCGCTGCAGATCGAGAAGATCGCCGAACACTCGGCGCTGATTCCCGGCGCGCTGGAAACCATCGCCAACCTGCGTCAGCAAGGAATCAAGATCGGTTCCTGCTCCGGCTACCCGAAACAGGTGATGGACAAGGTCGTGGCCCTCGCCGCCACCAACGGCTACGTCGCCGACCACGTGGTGGCCACCGACGAGGTGCCGAACGGTCGCCCATGGCCGGCTCAGGCCCTGGCCAACGTGATTGCGCTGGGTATCGACGACGTCGGCGCCTGCGTGAAGATCGACGACACCGTGCCGGGCATCCTCGAAGGCCGTCGCGCCGGGATGTGGACCGTGGCGTTGATCTGCTCGGGCAACGCGCTGGGCCTGGATTACGCTGGCTACCGCGCGCTGGGCAGCGACGAACTGGCCAGCGAGCGCGAGCGCATCCACGCGCTGTTCGCCGGTTCGCGCCCGCACTACATGATCGACACCATCAGCGACCTGCCGCAAGTGATTGCCGACATCAACAAGCGTCTGGCCAAGGGTGAGATGCCGCAGTCGAGTTGATCGCGCCTATTCGTCAAAACAACAAAAAACGCCAGGGTCTTCGCGACACTGGCGTTTTTTTTGGCTAAAGCCCTGACTCAGCGCATTGAAACTCCGATCAGCATCAGGCAAATCCGCCAAAGCGGATTACAGTTAAAGCATGCCGTCGCACAAGAGCGGCAGTAGCGACCCTGATCTGTGAGGAAATACCGTATGCCGTGGACAAGCTCCGAATCACGCTACAGCACCGTATCCGTCCTGTTGCACTGGCTGATGCTGGTCCTGTTGGTGCTGGTGTACGCCAGCATGGAGTTGCGCGGGATCTTTCCCAAAGGCAGTGGTGGCCGCTCACTGATCCGCGAAGTGCACTACATGCTCGGCCTCACCGTGTTCGTGCTGGTGTGGTTTCGCCTGGTAGCGCGCAGTATTGGCCCGGCACCGAAAATCTTCCCGGCCTCGCCGCAGTGGCAAACCCTGCTGGCGCGGGCGATGCACTGGCTGTTGTACCTGTTCATGATCAGCATGCCGATTCTCGGCTGGCTGATCACCAGCGCCGAGGGGCATCAGGTGATGTTTTACGGTTTCGACTTGCCGTTGCTGGTCCATGAAGACAAGGCGCTCGCCAAGCAGGTGGAGCACTGGCACGTACTGATCGGCAACATCGGCTACTGGCTGATCGGACTGCATGCGCTGGCGGGGCTTTATCACCATTATGTGGTGGGCGATAACACGCTGTTGCGGATGATGCCCAAGCGTAGTCAATAAGGTCAGGCAGTACCCTGTGGCGAGGGGATTTATCCCCGACGGCTGCGCAGCAGCTCCGCGCATGCAATGGGCAATTAAATCTGATACACCGCATGCACAGGTTTTGGGCCGCTTCGCAGCCCTTCGGGGATAAATCCCCTCACCACAGAGTTACTCATTCATCTTGTGATGAATCCGCGGCGCCCCTGCAAACCGCCGGTATGTACGAATATCAACCGCGTACCGTGTTCGAACCCTCCTGTTTCAATCTGCTGTTTCAGCGCCATCAACGCTTTGCCGGTATACAGCGGCTCAAACGGGATGCCGCTGCTCTGTTCAGTGTTGTCGATGAATTCAAGCAACACCGGATCAACCTTGGCGAAACCACCCCGGCTTGCGTCGAACAACGCGTAGTCCGCCGCCGGCAGGTCCGCCTCGCGAACAATCGCCTCAACCTGCGGCGCCACCCCATGATCATCAGGCACCGCCAGCGCGCCGTACACCGGATGCGCACCCGCCTCGGCGAGCACCAGCCCTGCCAGGGTCGTCCCGGTGCCACACGCCAGCCACCAGCCGTGATAATCGCTCCAGCCCAATTTGCTCAGTTGCCCGCTCACCTGTTCCTTGAGCGCTTTGCAGCCCAGTGCGCCGGCCAATCCGCCGCCGCCCTCCGGCACTGCGTACAGATTCGGGTACTGCGCCTGCCAAGGCTCCCAGAAGCCGGGTTCATGTCGCGCCCGATAGCCACCGTAACCGAGCCAATGCAATTGCATGCCAAACGCCTGCAAGTCCATCACCGTGGGCGTTTGCTGCGGATGGCCGCGCAACAGGCCGACGGTTTCGAAGCCCAGGCGTTTACCGGCAGCCGCCAACGCATGCAGATGATTGGAATGCGCGCCACCGAGGCTGATGACGCCCTGCGCGCCGACGCGGTCGGCAGCCTTGAGGTGTTCGATGAGCTTGAACCATTTGTTGCCGCTGATCAGCGGGTCGATCTGATCCAGACGCAGGATCGCGACCTCGATTGCGGCGCGGGTGAGCCAGTCGAGTTGCAACAATTCGAGGGGGGCCTGGGGTAGCCAGTGGGCGGGAGGAAGCAGCATGAGTGGCGGTTCCGGAACAAGAACCGCCATGTTAACAGTCAAAAACTCTTTCCCCTGTGGGAGCGGGCTTGCTCGCGAATGCGGTGTATCAGTCGACATATGCAATGACTGACCCGACGCATTCGCGAGCAAGCCCGCTCCCACCCTAGAGATGTGTTGGGCTTACAGTTCAGCCGCCAGACGCGAACCCTGATTGATCGCGCGCTTGGCATCCAGCTCCGCCGCCACATCGGCGCCGCCGATCAGGTGCACGTTCTGCCCCGCTGCCACCAGACCTTCCTGCAGATCGCGCAGCGGATCCTGCCCGGCGCAGATCACGATGTTGTCCACCGCCAGCACTTGCGGCTCGCCGGTTTCGCCGATGCGGATGTGCAGCCCTTCATCATCGATCTTCAGGTATTCAACGCTGTTGAGCATCTGCACCTGCTTGTTCTTCAGGCCCGTGCGGTGAATCCACCCAGTGGTCTTGCCCAGACCGTCGCCGACCTTGGTTTTCTTGCGCTGCAACAGGAACACTTCACGGGCCGGCACGTGCGGCGCGGCTTTGATCCCAGCCACGCCACCACGGGCTTCCAGATGGGTGTCGATGCCCCACTCTTGCCAGAACGCGGTGCGATCCAGACTGGTAGCCACGCCTTCGTGCACAAGAAACTCCGAGACGTCGAAACCGATACCGCCCGCGCCGATCACGGCAACGCGTTTGCCCACCGGTTTGCGTTCGAGGATCACGTCCAGGTAACTCAGCACCTTGGCATTCTCGACGCCCGGAATCGCTGGCACACGCGGCGCGATGCCGGTGGCGAGGATGATTTCGTCGTAGCCGCCTTCAACCAGTTTCGCCACGTCGACGCGGGTGTTCAGGCACACCTCGACGTGGGTGGTCTGCAACTTGCGCTTGAAGTAGCGCAGGGTTTCGAAAAACTCTTCCTTGCCCGGCACACGCTTGGCAATGTTGAACTGGCCGCCAATCTCGCTGGCCGAATCGAACAGCGTCACCTGATGCCCGCGCTCGGCGGCCACGGTCGCGGCGGACAAGCCCGCAGGCCCGGCACCGACTACGGCGATTTTCTTGATCTGCTGCACCGGCAAGTAATTAAGCTCGGTCTCGTGGCAGGCACGCGGGTTGACCAGGCAACTGGTGAGCTTGCCGCCGAAGGTGTGATCCAGACACGCCTGGTTGCAGCCGATGCAGGTGTTGATTTCGTCGGCACGGCCTTCGGCGGCCTTATTGACGAAGTCCGGGTCGGCGAGGAACGGCCGGGCCATCGAGACCATGTCGGCGTCGCCCTCGGCGAGAATCTGCTCGGCGATTTCCGGGGTGTTGATGCGGTTGGTGGTGATCAGCGGAATGCTCACCGATCCGCGCAGCTTGGCGGTGACCTTGCTGAACGCCCCGCGCGGCACTTTGGTGGCGATGGTCGGGATCCGCGCTTCGTGCCAGCCGATGCCGGTGTTGATGATGGTCGCGCCGGCCTGCTCGATGGCTTTGGCCAGGGTCACGATCTCATCCCAGGTGCTGCCGCCCTCGACCAGGTCGAGCATCGACAGACGGAAAATGATGATGAAGTTCGGGCCGACCGCTTCACGCACGCGGCGGACGATTTCCACCGGCAGGCGCATACGGTTTTCGTAGCTGCCGCCCCAGCGGTCGGTGCGGTGGTTGGTGTGGGCGGCGAGAAACTGGTTAATGAAATAACCTTCCGAGCCCATGATTTCCACACCGTCGTACTCTGCGGTCTGGGCCAGCACCGAGCAGGTGACGAAGTCGCTGATCTGCTTCTCGATGCCTTCCTCGTCCAGCTCTTTGGGCTTGAACGGGTTGATCGGCGCCTGGATCGCACTCGGCGCGACCTGTTTCGGGCTGTAGGCATAACGCCCGGCGTGAAGGATCTGCATGCAGATCTTGCCGCCCGCCTCGTGCACCGCGCGGGTGACAATGCGGTGCTTGAGCGCCTCTTCCTCGGTGGTCAGCTTGGCCGCGCCGGAGTACACGCCGCCCTCGTCGTTCGGGCCGATACCCCCGGTAACCATCAGGCCGACGCCGCCACGGGCACGTTCGGCGAAGTACGCCGCCATGCGTTCGAAGCCGCCCGGTTTTTCTTCAAGGCCGGTGTGCATCGAGCCCATCAGGGTGCGGTTGCGCAGCGTGGTGAATCCCAGGTCCAGCGGGGCCAACAGGTGCGGGTAATGAGCGGCGGTCATCGGTAACTCCACAACGAGCGATCACGGAAATTGCGGGAGCTCTGCGTCTCCCGTCAGTCATGTTCGACAGACTAAGAGTCGCACCGCTGTCACTCAATGACCGAAACTGACAACTTATTGATCCAAATGCGCAGCACCCCTTGGCAAGCGCAGACATGCGCCCTACCCTAGTCGCCACACCCTGTACCCGGCTGTTGTTGGTTTTCATGCGCAAACTTCTGTACCTGTTCTTTTCCATGGCCATCGTTGCCGCCCTTACCACCTACGCCATGTGGGCGGCGGACCGGCCGGCGGGGCATTACCTGTCGGACCTGCGGATCAAACTGGCGGTCGATCAGGGCACACCGGCCGACCGTGGCAACTTGCTGGGAATTCAACCGGAACTGTTCCCCACCGACTACCAAAGCCCGGAGCGCCTGCACCGCAAACTCGCGGCCTATCTGCAGCAGGCGCAGGACCAGGGGCTGTTGAACGAAAAAACCGTGGTGGTACTGCCCGAGCACGTCGGCACCTGGCTGATGATCAGCGGCGAGAAAGACGAGTTGTATCAGGCCCCCACCCTCGCCGAAGCGATGAACTGGCTGGCGGCAAGCAACCCGCTGCTGTTCGCCCGCGCCTGGCTCAGTGCCAAGGGCGAAAATCGCCTCGACGACGCGCACCTGCGCATGAAATCCAGGGCCATGGCCAAGGATTATCAGGCGCTGTTCGGTGGTCTTGCCAAAGAGTTCCATATAACGCTGGTGGCCGGCTCTATCGTGCTGCCCGAACCAAGTATTCGCGACGGCCAGCTCAAGCCCGGCAGCGGTGCGCTGTTCAACAGCAGCGTGGTGTTTGGCCGTGATGGTTTGCCGCTGGGCCAGCCACAGCGGCAGATGCACCCGATCTTCGAACAGCGTGACGTGATCGAGAGCGAAGACGAGCACGCAATCACCGTAGTCGACACCCCGGCCGGGCGTTTGGGGGTGCTGATCGGCAGTGACAGCTGGTATCCGGACAACTATCGCCAACTCGATGAGTTAGGCGCACAACTGGTGGCGGTGCCGGCGTTCGTGGTCGGTCACGGTGCGTGGAATCAGCCGTGGGGCGGCTACAAGGGCTCGAACACACCGGGGTCGGTCAGCCTCAAGCCCGGGGAAATCAGTGAGGGTCAGGCGTGGCATCGCCTGACGCTGACCGCGCAGCCACCGAGCAGCCGCGCCATTGCCGGCATGAGTGTGTTCCTGCGCGGGCAGTTCTGGGATAAACCCAGTGCAGGGCAAAGCTTCCTCAGCAGCAACGGCCAGCAATTCGCCGATGGCGAAGCCCGTGGCGCACGTCTGCTGAATATCTGGTTGTAAACCATGCAGCCGCTGCCGATGCGCCTCGGGGATCTGTCGGTAGGTTTCGTCCACAGCCTTGCCGATGCGGTGCGCAGCCATGGCGCCGATCCGCAACCGTTGCTCGAACAATACGGCCTGGACACCGCGCGACTGGCCGAGGCCGGTGCGCGGCTGTCGATCCCGCGTTACATGCGTCTGGGGCACAGCGCAATTCAGTTGACCGGCGATCCGGCGCTGGGCCTGCGCATGGGCCAGCTCAGCCGTCTGAGCCAGGCCGGACTGGCCGGGGTCACCGCCGCACAGGCACCGACCGTGCGTGAAGCGGCCCGTTGCCTGATCCGCTTCGAGCCGCTGTACGGCTCCAACTATCGCGGGCAATCGAGTTTTCACGAAGACGCCCACGGCGCTTGGCTGCGCTTCTACTCGATCAGCCCGTACAACGCCTATAACCGCTTTGTGGTGGATTCGATCATCACCGGCTGGCTGCATCAGTTATCCAGCGTCGGCCGGGAGCCACTGCGGGCCGAGCACATCGACATCGAATTCGACGAGCCGGACTACCGCGACGCGTACAGCGTGCTGGGTGACTGCCCGATTCAGTTCGGCGCCGAACGCAATCAACTGCGCCTGAACCTCCACAGCCTCGCCCTGCGCAACCCGGAACACTGCCCGAGCACCTGGAAGCATTTGCTTGCGTTGTGTGAGCGGGAACTGGAGCAATTGACCCGCACCCGCAGCCTGCGTGAACGCATCACTCAACTGCTGGGGCCGTTGCTCAATGGTGGCCGGGAACCCGATCTGGAAGAAGTGGCGGCACGCCTGAAGCTGCCGACCTGGACCTTGCGACGCAAACTGGCCGAGGAAGGCACGCAGTTTCGCGCGATCCTCAATGACACCCGCCGCGACCTGGCAATGACCTATATTCGTGACACCGAACTCGCGTTCGGCGAGATCGCCTACCTGCTGGGCTTTGCCTCAGCCGAGGCGTTTCAACGCGCCTTCAAACGCTGGAACGGCCAGACCCCCGGCGAGTTTCGCCGCAGTCACCGCAAAAGCGCCTGACGCCTTACAGCTCGGTGGCGTCTTCGGCCGGCTCTGGCTGATCCAGTTCAAACGCCTGGTATTCGAGCAGTTCTTCTTGATAGTCGTCCATCGTGTCATCCCCTTGCTGCCCGCTTGAAAAATAGCCCGGCCAAATGACCAGTGCTTCGAGCATATCGTGCCCGTATGAAGGAAAAGTGAAACCCGGCCTTCATGAAATAAAACGTAGCAGGTGGTCAGGAATTTATCGCGGGATTTTTGTCAGGGGAATGTAACGAGATTTCACGTACTGCAGAAACAACTGTGGGAGCGTGCTTGCTCGCGAAAGCGTCAGTACATTCAGCATCGATGTGACTGAACAACCGCTTTCGCGAGCAAGCCCGCTCCCACAGGGGATGTGCGTGTGAGTTATTGCATCGCCGGAATCGGCTCGGATGGCGGCGGGATATTGCTCGGGTTGGGCGGTGGCGTGATCGTTTCGGTGGCCGGTGCCGGGGTGATCGGCGCGGACTCGGCTGGCGGCACCACCGGCTCGGAACCCACCGGCGTCGGTGAAACCGGGGCCGGCGTCGGTGTTGCTGCCGGGGCTACCGGAGCAGTGGTCTGGGCTGGCTCGACAATCCCGGCCGGCAGCGGCGCGGGAGTTGTTTCTACCGCCGGCGACGGTGTTGCCGGCGCGACAGAGGCGGGTTTGGGCTCCGGCACACCCAGATCAGTCTTGGGCTTTTCTTCGATGTGCGCGGCTTTCTTCGCATCGGCCGGCAGGAACAGTTCGACCAGAGTGAAGAAACGCTCATAGAACTTCTGCGAGGTCACGGTCTCACTGGCGACCTTGACCATCGAATCGTCCGAGGAGCCAATCGGCATCGACACCGAACCCAACACGCCGACCCCGAGGCTGGCAGAGTTGTTGGTCTTCTTCAGCGCATAACGGTCCTGCAAGGCGTTGGCAAACACCGTGGCATGATGCTTGGCACTGCCATCTTCGGCACACACCACGTTGAAACTGATCTCCAGGTGGGTTTCACCGGTCTGCTGGAAGCTCTTGTGGCCGCTGACCAGTTTCGGGTCGCTGCTGGTGATGATGTAACCCTGGCTGAGCAGCGCACGACGGGCCGCCTCGCAGCTGGCGACATCGGCCACCGGGTAATTGCGAGAATACGTACCGGAATCGTCGAAATTCTCATGCTCATAGATCGGCTTGTCTTTCGAACAGCCGGCGACAGCGGTCAACAACAGTGCCAACCCAACGACACGCATGGGAGTTGAAATCAACATTAAACATCCTGAGGGAAAACGGTCCGGGGCGTATTGTGCAACAGAACTTGGCCCTGCGGCGCATGGATTGTGTCTTAAAGCCGTTACAACCCTATTGACCATTGTTTGCCGGGAAAAGTCGCAGCGACAAGTGATCGATGAAGACACGTAATTTGGCGGTGGCATGGCGACTGGAAGGCCATAACACCCAGAACTGACCGACATGCTGCAGATGCGCATCCAGAACTCGCTGCAGGCGCCCATGCGCCACATCCTCATGAGTCATGAAGTCCGGCAGACAGGCGATGCCCATTCCGGCCAGCGCCGCATGACTGACAGCTTCGATGGACGTGCTGACCAGCCGCGTCGGCAAGCTCGGCTCCGGCGCGCCCTCCTCGCGGATCAACGGCCACGGCTCCAGCTTGCCGGTGGCGTGGAAGGTGTGCCGCAGGCACGCATGCTCAGCCAGATCGGCTGGTGTCTGCGGCACTCCGCGCTGCTGCAGATACAACGGACTTGCCACCAACACCATGTGAAACTCGCCCAAGGGCCGTGCCATCAGCCGTGAATCGCGCGGCTTGCCGGTACGAATCACCGCATCAAAGCCCTCCTCGACCACGTCGACCATGCGATCGGTCAGGTCCAGATCCAGTTCGATCTGCGGGTACAACGCCATGAACTGGTTCATCACCGGCATCACCAGCCCGTGCACCTGCGGCAGACTGATGCGCAGCTTGCCGTGGGGCTGCGAGGCCGAATTGCACAGTTCGAACTCGGCCGCTTCCACCTCGGCGAGAATCTTGCGACAGCGCTCAAGGAACAGCGCGCCTTCACTGGTCAGCGTGATGCTGCGGGTGGTGCGATGAAACAGCCGCACACCGAGTCGCGCCTCAAGCCGCGCAATACTTTTGCCGACCGCCGAGGACGACACGCCCAGCAGCCGTCCGGCCTCGGTAAAACTGCGGGTCTCGGCGACCTGCACAAACACCGAAATACTGCCCAGGCTGTCCATTCCAATCCTCCCATTCACGACATCCGTGTCCGATATGTTCGGAACCGTAACCCATTTTTCTCTAATGCGCAGCGCCCTAGCCTAAGGACTTCACCCCCTTGGGCAAATGGACGCAGACTCATGAATGATGCACAACTGACCTCCGCAGACCTCACCCAACCGGCCGAGGCGCGCGAACGATTACCCCTCGGCGCCCTGCTGGCCCTGGCCACCGCCGGCTTCATCACGGTGCTGACCGAAGCCATGCCCGCCGGCCTGCTGCCGCAAATGAGCGCGGGCCTGAATGTCTCGCAGGCGTTGATCGGGCAACTGGTGACGCTGTACGCCATCGGCTCGATGCTGGCGGCCATCCCGCTGACCATCGCCACCCGAGGCTGGCGTCGTCGGCCATTGTTGTTGTCCGCCATCGGCGGCTTTGCCATCGCCAACAGCATCACCGCCCTATCGGAGCTGTACTGGCTGACCTTGATCGCACGCTTGCTCGCCGGGATCTTTGCCGGACTGTTGTGGGCGCTACTGGCCGGCTATGCGAGCCGCATGGTTGCCCCGCACCTGCAAGGCCGGGCGATCACCGTGGCCATGCTCGGGGCGCCGCTTGCACTGTCGCTGGGCATACCGGCCGGCACGTTGCTCGGCACCCTGGCGGGTTGGCGCCTGAGCTTCGCCATCATGACCGCGCTGACGCTGCTGCTAGTGATCTGGGTGCGCTGGCAAGTGCCGGACTTTGCCGGCGAACGGACAGGAAAGCGCCTGCCCCTACGTCAGGTCTTTACCCTGCCCGGCGTGCGATCGGTGCTGTTCGTGACCCTGTCCTACGTGGTCGCCCACAACCTGCTGTACACCTACATTGCCCCGTTCCTGCAACCGTCGGGGCTGGGCGGCGATATTGATCGCGTGCTGCTGGTGTTCGGCCTGGCCTCAGTGCTGAGCCTGTGGATCGTCGGCAGCCTGATCGATCGCTGGCTGCGCGAACTGGTGCTCATCAGCACGGTGCTGTTCATGCTCTCAGCCGTCGCTCTGGGCCTGTGGCGCGAATCGGCGCCAGTGATATACATCGCCGTCGCCATATGGGGATTGGCGTTCGGCGCGATGCCCTCGCTGCTGCAGACTGCCTTGGCGAAAACCGCTGGAAAGGCTGCCGATACAGCGCAGTCGATGCTGGTGACGCTGTGGAATGTCGGGATTGCCGGGGGTGGGCTGGCGGGTGGATTGTTGCTGGGGAATCTGGGGGTTGGGGGCTTTCCGTGGATTGTGGTGGGATTGCTGGTATTGACCTTGTATGCGGCGCTCAGGGCGCGGGGGCATGGGTTTGAGTGATTGGGATTGTGAGGAGATGGGTGGCTGCTAGGCCGCCTTCGCGAGCAGGCCCGCTCCCACAGTGGGATGGGGTGCAGGCAGTTGGAGAGTGGTCGGC